>JAISAC010000154.1 GCA_031266935.1 Prevotellaceae bacterium | reverse complement strand
CACCGTCCCCGAAATACCCGGCGTTTACCACCTCGTATTCGAGGGTAAAACCGAAAAAAAGGTGGTGAAGATTGCAGTGGGACAGAGGGGAAACTAAGAACTAAGAACTAAGAACTAAGTTTTTTGGCACACAGATGACGCAGATTTAAGAGATAAGCACAGATAAATCCCTATCTGTGCTTATCTCTTAAATCTGCGGCATCTGCGGGCCTAAAATTGGGTAGGAAATCCCTATCTGTGTTTATCTCTTAAATCTGTGTCATCTGTGTGCCTAAAATTGCGTACTAAAATTGCGTACTAAATTGACGCTTCAAGAAATGTACTCCCTTTTTCTTCGCTTTGGCGTTGGATTTGAAAAAATTAACCAAACTACAAGCAATAATCCACCGTAGTTGGCAGAATACTGCGTACCTTTGATTCCTTTCGGAGGGGGTGTTGTCATGCTGCCTTCTTCGGGGACTTATACCATTTGTTTTTGTGCTTGTAAAAAAATTCATATACGCTGCTTTACTTTGCGGCGCTGCTGTCGGTACGCTGCCGGCAGCGGCGCAGAGCAGAGCGCAGCAGCCTGTGCGAAAGGTCAATGACGGCGCAAAAAGCGTAAACGACGCCGCTGCGGGAAACCTGCAGCAGGTGAACAAGGAGCTGCAAAAGTCAACGGACAAAATCAACAGAAAAATTGACGCCGTAACCTCGAAGCTGGACGAAAAAGCTGATAAGGTTGACGAAAAGCTGAGCAGCACAAGCGAAAAGATTAAGGCTGCCACCATCAAGAAAAATACGTGGGTGATGCGCACCTACCACAACGTTACGGCCTACTACAACGTTTACTTCAACGCTAACGACAGCTACGAGGAGGGCGTAGCGAAGGCGGCCAAAGAGTACCATTTTGACTATACGCAGGTGCTTCCGGTCTTCACCTTTGAGGCGCAAAATATTCCAACAACGGTTACCGCAGAGATGGCGCGTACGCTCGAAAAATCGGACAAGACCATCAAAAAGCACTCGCTCACCGTAAAGCCTAACCTGAAAAAAGGTCAGCGGCTGACCAAAAAAGAGCAGGAGTTCTACAACCGCCGCGAATTTTGCAACTCTATCGACGACGCCTACCTGCTTATCGGCAAGGCAAACGTTTACCTGCACGAGTACGAGCTTGCCCTGCTCGCCTTTGACCATGTCATGGTGGAGTACCCCTACGAGCCGACGATATACGAGGCGCGTATATGGTCGGCCATAGTGTCCGGCGCTATGGGCGACGTGCCCCGCGAGCGGGAAATCCTGACAGCGCTCTCCGCCGATAAAAAATTCCCCCCAAAGTACGCCGCGCTGCTCAACAAGGCTACCGCCGACTTGCTCATCCGCGAAAAAAAGTACAAGGAGGCTATTCCCAAGGTGGAGCAAGCCGTAAAAAATACCCGCAGCAGCGTCGACCGCCAGCGATACCGCTACATTCTGGGGCAGCTCTACCAGCAAACGGGCAGCGCGCCCAAGGCCATAGCGCGCTACACCTCCGTTATTCGCCGGATGCCTCCCTACGACGTTGAGTTTCACGCAAGGCTCAACAGGGCCTTCCTTTCGATAGGGCGTAAGGGCGAGAGCATGCGCAAAATGCTCACAAAGATGGCAAAGGACGAAAAAAACAAGGAGTACTTAGACTTGATATACTACGCGCTGGCAGAAATGGAGATGAACGCCAAGCGCACCGACATCGCCGTAGCGTACTACAAGCTCTCTGCCGCGAACAGCAGAAACGACAGCCCCCAGCGCATGCTCTCCTGCCTTACGCTTGCCAAGCACTTCGAAGCGCATGGCGACTACGAATCCGCTCAAGCCTACTACGACAGCACCGCCATGGTCATGCCCAAAACCGACCCCGAGTACAGCATGGTGAGCAACAAGGCGCTCAACTTAGGTAAGCTTGCGGTGAACCTGCGCATTATCAAAACCGAAGACAGCTTGCAGCGCATAGCCCGCATGGGGCAAAAAGACCGCGAAAAGTACGTTGCCGCCCAAATCGCCCAGGCCAAGGATAGCGAAGCAAAAAGGCAGCGCGACGAGGAGATACGCGCCACGCGCGCCGAAGCCGCTACCGTGACCGCCTCGGCGTTTGCGCAGCCGGCAAGCGGAAAGTGGTACTTCTACAACCCTCAGCTCTTAGGCTCCGGGCTTGCCGAGTTCAGAAAAAAGTGGGGGCAGCGTAGGCTGGCCGACAACTGGAGGCGCGAGAGCAAGGGATTTTCTGCTGACTTTACCCCGCCCCTCATCGCCGGCGGCAGCGTAGACGGCAGCGGTGGCAGCAGCGGAGACGACGGGGACGAAAGCGCAGGGCTGCAGCAGGCAATACCCGAAGACCAAACGGAAAGCTACTACTTAGCCAACGTGCCGCTCACCGACTCGCTGATGGCGCTGTCCAACGCGCGGATCGTGGAGGCCATGTTCGACGCTGGACTGGTTTACAAGGACTACATTCGCGACAACCCCAACGCCATTGCCATGCTGGAAGCGCTGCTCAAGCGCTTCCCCGCGAACCGCTACCGCCTCGAAGCGCTCTTCTACCTCTACGTGATCAACAGCGAGGCAGACAACGTCAAGCGCGCCGACTACTACAAAGACCTGCTCTTTACGGAGTACCCCGACGAGCTGCTCACCATGTACGTAAAAGACCCAACGTACGTTTCGGATAAGGAGTCGCACGAAAAGGCGGCAAACCAGCTCTACAGCGATGCCTACGATTTGTATCGGGCAGGTCGCTACAGCGAGGCGGCTCGCCTGTCGCAGCAAGGCATGGAGGCGTACGGAGAGATGGACGTTGTTGCCAACTTTAAGCTCCTGAACGTAATGGCAACCGGAGGTAACGGCAACATCGCGCAGTACATCGCCGGGCTGGCCGGGGTGGTACAGGAATACCCCGGCACCGCCGTCGCTACGGCAGCGCAAGAAATGATGGACATCGTCCAAAAGCGGGAGCTTACGCTTATCAGCGAGCGCGAGGCGCCGCCGGTGGAGGAGCAGGCCGCAGCTGCAGTACCCTACAGCGACGACGACGGCGAAAGCCTGCTGGCGCTCGTGGTGAGCCAAAGCGTCAACATCAACCAGCTCAGGTTTAACTTTATCTCCTTCAACGCAGATATTGACGCCGACGACCTGGACGTTAGCAGTAGCCAGCTCAACGACAACCTGACGCTGCTCACCGTAGGCCGATTCAATGCTATCGGCGACGCTGTTGCATACTACAGGAAAGTCAAGGCTTACCCCGCCATTTTTAGAGATCTAAATATGGAGGGATATTCCCTGTTTGCCATTACGGCAAAAAATCTTGAGCTGCTTGAAAAGAGCAAAATAATTAGCGCATACGATACATTTTTTCAGCTCAGCGTTCTAAAAAATGCTGAGTAAGGATAAATCATGAACATACATATTCTTTGGATTGACGACGAGGTTGACATGCTTAGACCTCACATTATATTTTTAGAAAGCAAAGGCTACACGCTTCACACAGCGACCAACGGACAAGACGCGCTGGAGCTTATTCAGAGCAGCAACTTCGACCTTGTATTTCTCGACGAAAATATGCCCGGCATCAACGGCATCGAAACCCTGAAGCTCATCAAGGAGCTGCGCCCCGTGCTGCCGGTGGTGATGATTACCAAGAGTGAGGAGGAGGATGTGATGAACAAGGCTATTGGCTCCAAGATTGCAGACTACCTCATCAAGCCTGTCAACCCAAACCAGGTGCTGATGTCCATCAAAAAGGTAATCCACCACAAGCAAATCCTCTCCGACCAGTCCACGGCTGACTACCGCGTGGAGTTCGGAAAAATTGCCCTGCAGCTGAACGAAGCAAATGCTATCAGCAGCTGGACTGCCATCTACCGGAAGCTGGTAGGCTGGGATATAGACCTCTGCCAGTCGGACGACGAGGGCGTACGCGAAATTCTGACATACCAGCTCAACGAAGTAAACAACGAGTTCTGCAAGTTTATCAGCCAGCACTACCTTGGCTGGTTTGCCGGCGACAAGCCTTCCGAAGAGCGCCCGCTCATGTCGCACCAGCTCCTGCGCAGCAAGGTATTTCCTCACCTTGCCGACGACGCCAAGGTCTCGTTCCTCCTTATTGATAACCTCCGGTACGACCACTGGCGCATGATTGCCCCCATCGTTCAGGAATTTTTCAAGATAGAGGAGGACGAAATGTACTGTAGCATCCTGCCTACCGCCACGCAGTACGCACGAAACGCTATTTTTGCAGGGCTTATGCCCTCCGAAATAGAAAAGCTTACGCCCGACTGCTGGCTCAACGACGAAGACGATGGCGGGAAAAATCAGTACGAGGAGGAGCTGCTGAGGAAGCAAATGCAGCGATCCGGCATAAATATTCCGCTTTTCTTTCGCAAAATGGTGGGGCTTGACAGCGGCAGGCAAATGCTCAACGAGGTAGATAAGTTGGATGCCTGTAGCTTTGCCGTTTTGGTTTACAACTTTGTGGATATACTTTCCCACGCCCGCACCAGCACCGAGATTGTCCGCGAGTTGGCCGAAGACGAGCCGGCCTACCGGTCGCTCATGCGCTCGTGGTTTGAGCACTCCGACCTGCTGGAGCTGCTCAAGGAGCTGGCGGCGCGAAAGTTTAAGGTTATCCTATCGAGCGACCACGGAACCGTGCGCGTCAACAACCCCGTGAAAATTGTGGGCGACCGCAACACCTCTACCAACTTGAGGTACAAAACGGGAAAGTCGCTCACCTACGACGCAAAGAGCGTGTTTGAGGTGCGGAAGCCGGAGCTTGCCCACCTGCCGCGCGCTAACCTGTCGAGCAGCTACGTCTTTGCCCGCAACCGCGATTTTTTGGTTTACCCCAACAGCTACAACTACCACGTAAAGTACTACCGCGACACCTTCCAGCACGGAGGCATTTCGATGGAGGAGATGCTGGTGCCGGTGATAACGCTTGCGCCGGTGTAGCTTTGTGATTTCTGTGTGAGCGTAACAAATTTTATGCTAATGGACATCCTGAATTAATGCTTGCTGTCCGATGCTGTCTGCGCTTACCGTGCTTATCGTACTATCAATGAACATAGTGGTATCGGGCGTTTCGTTGCGCCACGGGTTAAAGAGGAAGAGCATGCTGTCTTGCTGCATGGCGAGCGTGCTGCGGGCCTGGTTAAAGCTGACGATGCCGGTGTTTTTGTAGTAGCGCTGCAAAATATCTTCGCACTTCAGCCCCCGCTCCGCCATTTGGATAGCGCCTTCCTGACACATGCCAACGCCGTGTCCGTAGCCTTTGCCCGTCAGCACCACCTCGTTGCCGGCCACCCTTACGTCAAAAAAGGTGGAGCGCAGCCCAAAGCGCTGGCGTATTTTGGTTAGCTCTACTTTTTTCCCGCCAACCTCGTAGTATTTTTTGCGCGAAGGCTGCGCAAGCTCAAGCTGCTTGGCGCTCTTCACGCGGATGCCATTTCGGCTCATGTAATCGCGCCATTCGCTCAGCGCAATGCGCTTTTGCCACCGCGCTCCCGGCTGCTGCTTGCAGTAATCGTCCTTTACCGAGCGCAGGTAGGGGAGCTTTTCGCGCCACACATTTTCGGAGTGGCTGGTTTGCCCGCCGCAGTTGGCGTGAAACGATGGCGTTATGGGGCGTTTTTTCGTGTCAATTACAATCGTTCCTTCGGTTTCGTCCACGGCAGTGCGAATACGCCGGCAGCGCGTGAGCAAACCCTTGTACGCCTGGCAGTGCACGCCGTCGCAGAGGTTAAACCCGTTTTTGGCGTGGCGGTTGAAGTGCGCGTAAAGGTAAGTTCGCGAAAGGATGGCCTGCGTTTTGAAAAATTCGGGCCGCGCAGAGCAGCCCGTTTCGGCCTCCACCACGCCGCTCAGGTAAAAATCTTCGTCGAGCTGGTTGACGATTAGCAAACCGCTGCCATCGTCGGCGCTACGGATAAAGGCATGCTGGGCGTAGCTGTGCGAAGGGGACATCGGGTTGGTGCAGGTAAGCGAAAAAACTCCTTCGTCGCCCATGCCTACTGCCTTTACGGAGGAGAATACTCCCATGTTATCGCCCGAAATGCGCAGCCTCAACCCGCTGCTGTTGTGCGACAGCTGCATGGAGGCGCCTCTGTCGATAGCCGCAACCAGCAGCGTATCGTCCACAATAATAGCGTAGCTGCCGCTCTGCACCGCAAACGTTGCCGCCTTGACAGGTATATCAAGGAACAAGCCTACGCTTACCTTTTGGGCGCAAAGCGAAAGGGAGAAAAAGCATACTACTATCCCGCAGAGAAATCGCATATAGCTCATAATTAACAGATTTCAAATTTGCAACTCCCTAAAAACCTTATTTTTATAAGGCTACCTTAGTAGCGTCGGGCACAACCACGATTTTAAAACCTTATTTACCTTATTTTTCAACCAAAAACCTCACATTCAATAAGGTAAATTTGGGTTTCAAATTTCAAGAAACTCCTAAAAACTTAATTTTCTTAAAATAAGGTAATTAGGTTGTGGTTATATTTATAACATATTGCTACTGAGGTTGTTTTGTTAGAAAAATTAGGTTTGAAATTAGGTTTTTTTCGAGGGAACAGGTTGGAAATAAGATTCTTTTGAGGGTTCAACCTTATTTTTTACCTAATTTTCTCAACAAAACAACCTCAGTAGCAAAGAGAATAACGATGTACATTAACCTCATTTTAATGGAATTGAGTTTTTAGGAGTTCCCTTTACTCGTAATTCGTAATTAGCCTAATTCAAAATTCAAAATTTTTCAGAATTTTCCCTTTGTTGACGGCAGGCCGTACCCCAGCGCGTCGCGCCTTACGGCGGCTTTTATGGCGCGCGCCAGCGCCTTGAAAATGGCCTCCAGCTTATGGTGCTCGTTGTCACCCTCTGCCTTTATGTTCAGGTTCATTTTGGCGGCGTCGCTCAGCGATTTGAAGAAGTGGTACGCCATTTCGGTAGGAAAATCTCCTATTTTTTCTCGCTTAAAATCGGCCTCAAAAATCAGCCATGCGCGTCCGCCGAAGTCCAGCGCTACCTGCGCCAGGCAGTCATCCATGGGGAGCACAAATCCGTACCGCTCAACGCCGCGCTTGCTGCCCAGCGCCTTGTAGATAGCTTCGCCCAGCACAATGCCCACATCTTCAATGAGGTGGTGCTCATCAACGTGCAGGTCGCCCTGGGCGGCAATGGTGAGGTTGCAGCCCGAGTGCCGCGCTATCTGATCCAGCATGTGGTCAAAGAAGTGAAGCCCCGTGCTGATTTGCGATTTTCCGCTGCCGTCCAAGTCAAGCTGTACGCAAATATCCGTTTCGGCGGTTGTGCGGACAACCTTTGCCGTGCGCGTTTCGCACTTCAAAAATTCGTAAATCTTCATCCAATCTTCCGTAACCAGCGCGCAGCATTCGGACAGCCCCTCTGCGGCAAGCGCCTCCCTGCGGCTTTCGCCGCCAATGAGAATGGCTTTTGCCCCCAAGTTTTTGGCAAGCTGCACGTCGGTAAGCCTGTCGCCAATGGCGAACGAGTTGGCCAAGTCGTAGCCACCCTCCGTGTATTTTTTCAGCAGACCAATACCAGGCTTGCGCGTGGGCAAATTTTCGTGCGGAAAGGATTTGTCAATGCACACATCGTCAAACCTGACGCGCTCATTTTCGAGGTAGCGGATTATCCTGTTTTGCACAGGCCAAAAATCTTTTTCCGGAAAGGAGGCCGTACCCAGACCGTCCTGATTGGTTACCATCACCAGCTCAAAATCGAGCTCGTTGGCGATATGGTACAAGGCGCGAAATACGCCCGGAACAAACTCCAGCTTCTCGAGGCTGTCCACCTGCTCGTCGGCAGGCTCCTTGATGAGCGTACCGTCTCTGTCAATAAAAAGGCATCGTTTCATGAATTTTGGATTTTGCAGCGATAAAAAAATTGCACAGGCTTTACAGCGCTTTCGGCTCGGTAGCCAGCTGCTCCAGCAGCGTAGCATTTTCCTGCGGAGCGCCTACGGTAATTCGGAGACAATCGGCGCACAGCTCAACGCTATGGCGGTTGCGAACTACCACCCCTCTGCCTGTCAGGTGGCGGTATATGGCGTTGGCGTTGGTAACTTTTACCAAGATAAAGTTGGCGTCGGAGGGGTAAATATGCAGTACGCAGGGCAGCAACGCCAGCGCGGCTTGCAGCTTTTCGCGCTCGGCCAGCAGCGTTTGTACCCACGCTGCTACGTCGTCCTTGCGCTGCAAAATTTGCCGCAGCGCGTGCTGCTGCGTCAGCACGCTGATGTTGTAGGGGTACTTGACCTTGTTGAGCGTGGCGATAATCTCTGTCGCCGCAAACGCCATCCCCAGCCGTACTCCGGCCAGCGCCCAAGCTTTTGAGAAGGTTTGCAGCACCACAAGGTTGGGGTATTTATGCAGCTCCTGCAGGAAGGTTTTGCGCTTTGAAAAATCAATGTAAGCTTCGTCGAGCACAACGATGCCGGGAAAAGCCTCAATGGTGTTTACAATTTCCTGACGATTCAGGCTGTTACCGGTGGGGTTGTTGGGCGAGCATAGCCAAATCAGCTTGGTGTGCCTGTCGGCAACCTTCAGCAAATCGTCGGCGCAAAAGTCGAGCTGCTCGTTGAGCAGCGCCTTCCGGTACTCTACGTTGTTGATGTCGGCGGCTACCTTGTACATGCCGTAGGTAGGGGCAATGGCCACCATGTTGTCCTGCTGAGGCTCACAGAATACTCTGATGAGCAAGTCGATAGGCTCGTCGCTACCGTTACCCAGCAGGATTTGCTCTGCCGCCACGTTTTTTTGCGCAGCAATAGCGTCTTTCAGCTCCCGCTGCATGGGGTCGGGGTAGCGGCTGTACGGAGGGTTGTAGGGGTTTTCGTTGGCGTCAAGAAAAACCGAAGCCTCTCCGGTAAACTCCGCGCGCGCCGACGAGTAGGGCTTGAGCTCTCGAATATTTTTCCGTACAAGATTTTCAATATTTACCATCTCAATTTTTTTTTTGCTAAGCTGTAATCGCGTATCTACTCCGTTCTCAGGCGAACCGCGTTTCTGTGAGCCTGCAACCCTTCGGCTTCGGCCATAGCTTCAACAGCTGCTCCAATGCCCCTGATGCCCTCCTGCGTAAGGTGCTGGAAGGTTATTTTTTTCACAAAGCTGTCCACGCTAACGCCGCTGCATGCGCGCGCGTATCCCCCTGTCGGCAGGGCATGGTTTGTGCCCGAGGCGTAGTCGCCGGCGCTTTCGGGCGAGTAGGGGCCTACGAAAACAGAGCCGGCATTTACTACCTTTTCGGCGAGCTGCTCTGCATTTTTCGTAGCAATAATGAGGTGCTCCGCTGCATAGGTATTCGCCACGCAGAGCATTTCGTTTTCGCTTTTTACCAGCAGCGCCACGCTTCTTTCCAGCACTTTGGAGGCAATATCCTTTCGTTGCAGCTCTTTGAGCTGCTGCTGCAAAATTTTGAGCGTTTGGGATATTGCAATTGTGCTGCAGGATACCAGCACCACCTGGCTGTCGGCGCCGTGCTCTGCTTGCGATAGCAGGTCGGCTGCAACGAACGACGGGTTGCACTTGCCGTCCGTCAGCACCATCACCTCCGACGGCCCCGCGGGCATGTCGATAGCCACGCCCATGCTGCTTACAAGCTGCTTTGCCGCCGTTACGTAGGCGTTGCCCGGCCCGAATATTTTGTCAACGCGGGGGATGATCTTCGTACCAAAGGCCAGCGCTGCAATAGCCTGCATACCGCCAACCTTGTAAATCTCCGTTATCCCAACCTGCTTGGCGGCGTACAGAATGGCAGGGTGCACCTTGCCGCTTTTGTTGGGCGGCGTGCACAGCACAACGCGCGCGCAGCCGGCAAGCTGCGCCGGAATACCCAGCATGAGCACCGTCGAGAACAGCGGGGCGCTGCCTCCCGGCACGTACAAGCCCACGCGCTCAATGCCCACGCTTTTGCGCCAGCACGTAACGCCGGGCATGGTGGAGATTTTTTTTACCTCCTGCTGCTGCGCTGCGTGAAACGTTTTGATATTTTTTGCGGCCTGCTCAATAGCGTTTTTCAGGTTGGGCGGCGTTCGCTGCTCGGCCTCGTCAAGCTCGGCGCTGCTAACGGCAGGCGAGCTGATTACTACGTTGTCGAACATCAGCGTGTAGCGTTGCAGCGCAGCGTCGCCGTCCTTGCGTACGCTCTCAATGACCTCCATAGCAGGCTCGCGCAGGTGCTCCAGGTTTTGCGCCGGCCGCTGCAAGATATGCTCCACATCGGACATATCGGGGTGTCGGATTACATCCATCTTAATTTCAGGTTTTACGGTTGTAAAAATTCAGCATATAAAAATTCGGTATTCAAATTACTAAAGTATCATCTTCTCAATTGGCATCACCAAAATTCCCTGCGCACCCAAGCTGTGCAGCTGGTCAATGATTTCCCAGATTTGGCCTTCGGGGAGCACAGAGTGGATGGAGCACCAGCCGTCCTGCGCCAGCGGAACAACCGTCGGGCTTTTCATTCCGGGGATTACGGCGGTGATTTTTTCTACGCTTGCCGTCGGCGCGTTCAGCATGACGTACTTGTTTTTTCGCCCTTTCTGCACGGCCTGAAGGCGAAATAGCAGCTTCTCCAGCGTGGCTGCTTTTTCTTGCTCCAGCGCTATTTTTTTCCCCACCATTACCGCCTCCGAGTGCAGGACTACATCTACCTCTTTAAGCCCGTTGCTAAGCAGCGTGCTGCCCGAGCTGACGATGTCAAAAATGGCGTCGGCAATGCCCACCCCCGTAGCGATTTCTACCGAGCCGCTGATGTGGTGGATGTCGGCCTGTACGCCGCTCCTGTCAAGGAAATCCTGCAAAATTTTGGGGTACGACGTGGCTATTTTTCGTCCGTTGAACCACGCCACGTCGTCGTACTTTTCGGATTTGGGGATGGCGAGCGACATGCGGCACTTCCCAAACCCAAGCCGCTCCACAACGTCGAGCGCGTAGCCCGTTTCGAGCAGCACGTTTTCGCCCACCACGCCAACGTCGGCAACGCCGTCGTACACGCACTGCGGAATATCGTCGTCGCGCAGGTACAGCAGCGCTATGGGGAAGTTGGACGCCTGCGCCACTAACTTACGGTCGCTGTTGGCAACGCTGATGCCCGCCTCGGCAAGCAGCTCCAGCGACTTCTCGCTCAACCTGCCGGATTTTTGAATGGCAATTTTTAGCATGATGATGATTTTAACGTAAAATTTATTCGCAACTCCCGATGTCAAAAAAAAGAGGCTTGCAGACAAGTGCAAACCTCCTATTACTGACGGTTACAACATCTGCATAACGCGAGCTACTCACCGTGGCGATGGCGATGAAAGTGCAGCGCGCTATAAGAAAAACGTTGTGCCATTTAAAAAAAATTTTTTTTATTTTTCGGGGACAAAGGTAGAAACTTTTTGCAACATCTGCAAGCATTTGCCCTAAAAAAGCAGGGCAAATGCATGAAATTTGTAGAATAAGGCGAGGAATATAATGTATGGGCATCCGGAAAAAAATTGCCCCGCGGGAGCGGAGCAATTTTCCTGCACAAAGTAACAACAAGCTTAAAACCTAAATCCAATCTTGAAAAGAGGCTGTCCAAAAATAACGTAATCCTGATTTTCGCCGGTCATGGCCGCCAGTCCGGGCTGCGCAAAAAGCGACAGGCCGGAGTAGTAGTAGCTAACGGGCTTGATTTCAAAGCCAACGGTCAGGCCGGGTAGCAGGCTATACTCAACGCCGGCTACCGCCGACAGCGCCCAGCCAAGCAGCTGCCCTGTGCGAGCACCGGCGTCCCTCTTGTCCGACTCCATCTCATTAGGACTCGCACCCGAGTAGGTGCTCTGCGCCGACAGGCCGGCAAATTGGAACGTGCCCAGCACACCACCGTACGGGTGAATACGTTCGTTGCCAACCCTAAAGTAGTACTGCCCGCCTGCGTTCACCACCACCCGCGTTTTTAGCTGGGCGTCGATGTTGGCATACTTTGGGAGTACGGTAACGGTTTGGGGGTCGCTGTCGTCGGGCGGTATAACCTCGGCGGTTGTGGCATCTACCGCTTCGCGCCAGGGGGTGTTGTTGATGTACCCCGCGCCGCTCAGCGATACGGCAAGCTGGTCGGCAATAAAGTATTTTACCTCTACGCCTGCCATGTTGGCCAGCGAGCTGCCGTTCGGGTCGCTAAGCGTCAGGTAGCCAGGCAAGTCGGTGGTAAGGCTGCCTCCTACAGCGGTAGCATTTTGCGGAATTTGCAGAATGTAATCCGTCGAAGTGTAGAAAAAGCCTTTACCCAGCAGGAGGTTTGCCTGGAGGTTACCCGATCTTGGCGCGTAGCCGCCTCCGGGGGCAGGGGTAGGGGCGTCGTCTTGCGCGCGCAGCGACAGCGACCATACCCCGAGTAAAACGAATAAAAATATTTTTTTCATCGCGGTTTTACGCTAATAAAGTACTACTCCTGTAGGAGCGCCTGCATTTTGGCCTCAATCTCTGCTATGATCTTGTCCAGCGCAGCTATATTAGCCTCTATCGCCGTCAGCTCGGCTTCTTTCTTAGCAATCGCATCGGCAATAACCTCAAATCCGCCACCCTTAGCAATGTAGTCGGCAAGGGTTTGGTTAGCATCTGCGACTTTCTTGAGTAAACCGGTAGAAGGATGCGCAATCTTAGCTTCCAGGTCTGCAATGCACGTCTTGATAGTACCAAGCGTACCGGTGGAGGGGTTGACCAGCACGTTGTAAATTGCCCCCAAGTTTGTTGCGTGGGTGCTTGCCGTGGTGGAGGCAGCGCCTGCTTCCGAAGAAGCAATCATGGCTTCCTGTGATTTTTTGGCTTGCTCATTTACTATGGCCACTTGCGCTGATATTTCCTCGTTTGTAGCATTTACCAAGCTTTTGTATTCGGTTACCAGACCTTCATAGTACTTAATGGCGTTCTCCACCAGCGTCAGCACGGTTTGGTGGTTTCCTTTAATGGTGGCGTTGGTAGTAGTGTCAATTTGATATTCAAGCCATCTTTTGGTAGGGTATTGATATGACGGAGCGCTACTTATAACATCAAAGCCTGTAGATTGAACACCGAAAGTATCGCTGCTCACCAAGTAGGTAAGCCTTCCGTTTGCATAGTCAACTATGGTGTTATAGCCACCTGTCTTGGTAACGGGGGACAGCTGAGATATAAAATCGCCCGTAAATGAAAGAGCAGTATAATTATTCAAGTAGCGCAACGAATCAAGAATGGTAAGCGTTACACCGGAAGTCTTTATCTTCGCCTGAAGGGTAGTAAGTTTACCATTTTCAGCAGTTAATTTAGCGTCTTCTTCGCTACTTTCCCTTAGCGCCTTTGTGTAGGCTTCACTCTTCTGGGCGGCATCTAACAGAGCTTTGTCCCAGTCAAGCTTTGCGTCATTTACTTTGCCCTGTAGCTGCTCTACGGTTAAGCCGTCCAAGCTTTCATACCTTGTCAGGAGGTCTTGAGCGTTTTTCAGCTCTTCACCAGCTTTTACGGAATCTCTCTTCAGCCAAGCCACTCTCTCTGCATCAACGCCGTACCGTAGCGTAAGGAGATCGTTCTGAGCGCTTAATTTATCGCTTAAAAGGGTAGATTTTTTTGCGTACTGGCCGGAGTAAGGCTGAAACAGCTGGTTGTACAGCGCTGTATATTCCGTCAACTTCGGGTTATCTGCCAATGCTTTCGCCTCTGCCTCCGCTAACGCTTTCTTAGCATCAACCAGCGCTTTCTCCGCCTCAACGAGCTTCTTTTGCTCCGTCAGCAGAGTAGTTTTGAGCTTCTCCTGTAATTCTTCCAGACTTACTTTTGCCTCATCGAGCTCGACCTTTTTTAGCTCTACCATGACTCTTTGGAGTTCGACCTCAACTTTTTGGAGCTCGGCCTCAGCTCTTTTGTACTCGGCGTTGGCTTTTTGAAGCTCGGCGTCGGCTACTAACTTATCGGCGTAGCCTTGCCTCACGGCGCGCACACCGTCAGATTCTACATTATCCATGCATTGGGTGAACAGAAATCCCGAAAGGGAAAGCCCTAAAACGAGCGATAGCAATGCAGCTCTTGTCTTCATAAATTCTTGTACTTTTAGTTTCATAATTTTTTTATGTGTTTGAGATTAATAAAAATGTTTTTGATGCTAATAAAAAAATGGCTATTTTAAATTCAGGTGTTTTGTATTGACGCCTCCTTACGTGGTGGTTTGTACGCCACCGGTACTTGACGCAGCGGTGCCTCACGGAGAGGAGGCGCACGGGGAAGGAGGCGCATGGGGGGCGGTGCATGGGGAGAGAACGCGGCAAACCGGCCATTGAGCATGCTTAGGGCACAAAATATGTACCCTGTATGCCGCAGGACTTTGAGTAAAGTGACGCAAGCTATACTTGCAGCTGTAAAATAAATTTTTAGCGAGCGAGCGAGCGAGCGTGGGTGTGTGTGTGTGTGTGTGTGTGTGTGTGTGTGTGTGTGTGGGTGTGTGTGGGTGTGGGTGCGTGCGTGCGATCACGCGCTCTGTGACTGC
>JAISAC010000072.1 GCA_031266935.1 Prevotellaceae bacterium | reverse complement strand
GGATGCATCCCTACGGGATGCCAAAGAGGGACACCATTCGTGTTTTCTACCGAGCGACGCATCCCGCTGGGATGCAAAGATGACATGGAACATTTATATATTATTTATTTTTTATCCCTTAATTAATAATTAAAATGCAAAGTTGAGACCTCACCCCCGGCCCCTCTCCAAAGGAGAGGTGAGCCGACACACGAGGGTAGCTGTTGCGGCGCTGCTCCCCCTCTCCAAAGGAGGCTGTGTGAAAAAGGTGGGCGCTTGTCGCTCCCAACGCCGGAGGCGTTCCCCGTAAATAACCCCCAGATTTATCTGGGGGGTGCGCAGGTGCGGGCGCTGCGGACAACCCTGTAGGGGGTGCCCAAAAATCCGGAGAGAAAAACACACACGACACAAGGGAGGGGCAACCCCTACGGGGTTGAGAGGCAGAGGTGCAGGCCTCACCCCCAGCTAAAGCTGGGGGTTATGCACGGGCAACGCCTCCGGCGTTGGGAGCAGCAGACGGTTGCCTTTTCCCACAGCCTCGTATGCCGTCATTCCGACCGGAGCGCACGAGGAACGAGCGCACGAAGTGGACGCCCCCGCCGTCATTCCGACCGGAGCGCACGAGGAACGAGCGCGCGAAGTGGAGGAATCTCCTCCCACCGGGCTACCCAAGTGCAGTGGGCGTAAAGAGGAGATTCCTCGCTGCGCTCGGAATGACGGCGCAGAGTGAGAGTGGAGGAATCTCCTCCCCCATAATATATGTTCTTGCGTTTTTGTGTTTTTGTTCATTTTTTTTAATTTTTAAAACCTTTGTATTATGAAAAAAAATTTACTCTTTTTTTGCTTGGCGATGGCTGCGACGGCAGCGAACGCCATAACTTACGTGAGGGGCGACGCCTCGGACGCGGGCAACGGAACAAGCTGGACAGACGCCTTTACAACCATTGCCGACGGCATTAATGCGACGGCGGTGGGCGATACCGTTTACGTGGCGGGCGGCACCTACAACATTACCGCCTCGCTGCCGAAAAAGGCCGTGAAAATCTACGGCGGGTTTAAAGGCGATGAAGCTAATCCCGACCCCGAGCAGCGGAAAAAATTAAGCGAAAAGCCCTGGGATTTTGTTTACCCAACCGTTGTGGACGCAAGCGGAACGTGGGAGAAAAGCGACGACCGTATTTTTGCCACCGACAATTTTGCCGTGAACCTCACCATTGACGGCTTAGTCTTGCAGGGGCGTACTGCCGGCAGAGCTCCTGTGATGTACATCCGTGCAGGGTTGGTTATGCAGAATTGCATTGTGCAGAACAACGTATCAAATGAAACTACCGGGGACGGCGGCGTTATTATGCTTCATGGAGGTAATACAGGAGCATTTTTGATAAAAGATTGCAAAATATACAACAACATTGGAGGAGCCGACGGTGGCGGCATTTGCATTGCCCAGAGTAATGCTACTATTTCTGTACGCATGGAGAGCTGCCTGTTTAGCGAAAACAGCGGAAATGGTGGCGGTGGATTTTATATGAGAAAAGGAGATGTGGTAGCCGAAAATTGCGAATTTATAAGTAATAACGCAAATAATCAGGGCGGTGCAATCAGGATTGATGGTGGGAGTCTTGCCTTGATAAATTGCATTATGGCAAAAAATAAATCGGGAATGGCAAGTGATGGCAAGGGCAATGGGAGCGGCGCGGCAGTTTATCGTAATGGTGGCACTTTAAGTATTTTTAGCTGCGTAGCTGCAGAAAACGGTAGCGATTACTACAACACTCCGGTAGCTATGGGTGGAAACGACATTGGCGTTTACAATACCATTTTTTACAATAATGATGGCGCCGCCATCACCGGAAGCAACGTCTCGTTTTACAACAACATTGTTACCGGTGCGCTGCCCACAGCTGCCTACAGCGGCGAAAACATCCTGTATAGCGGGAACGGGAGCGATTTGTTTACCGACGCCGCCAACGGCGTCTATACCCTAACCTCAAGCTCGGTTGCCAAGGGTGCAGGAAAATGCTTTGGCCCCTGCCTTGGGCAAGCTGACATAGGAATATCCGGAAGCAGCGACGGGTGGAGTGAATCCCCCTACTACTACATACAGTTTGCTACAAGGACTATGAACGTATTGCAGGATATGGGCAGCGACCAGCCCCTCTTGTCAAAGAGAGCATACCCGGGAGCCGAGGGAGACCAGCAGTGGAGGTTGATTCGCAGCGGAGAATACTTTAAGGTGCAAAGCAAAACCGGAAATTACCTGAAGATGAACGGAGCAACTCTTACTGCAGCTAATAGTAGCGAAGGTGACGAACTGCTGTTCAAGTTTGAGCTGACAACGGGTAGCCATGCGGGGTTTGTTCAGCTGCGCGGCAGCTATCCTGCTTTTGGCAGCGTTGTCAACAAGGCAAATGTGGCTTCTTTTGGAGAAAAAGTTGATGGATGGAGTAGCAGCACCACAGCAGACGACGGCAACGATCTTGCCTTTATCCCTGTAGAGGCTATGCCGAAGCTGGATACATGGTACCAAATTTACGCCCTTGGCGGAAAAGCCGTTATGGAAGCAGACACAAAGCTTTGGCAGGGCAACGGAGTGGGGCAGAAAATAAGCCATGTCCTTCCGGATGATACCGTATCGAGTCAGCTGTGGAAGCTGGTAGCCGCTACAGACGGAGTAAAAATACAGAGCGCCGCAGACGACAGCTACTTTAAAAAACAGGGAAGCAATGAAGGCCAAACCAACACCGAAGTAGATGGGGATGTATTTACGCTGGAGTGGAGCGAGTATGACAAAAATATCCCAAAGCTCAACCTGCAACAGCGCTGGTCGCTGTATAACGTAACCGCCAATAGAGGAGCTAACGGCTACCTTGCTACCAGCACTGAATATTGGGGAAACAGTGCAGACCGCGAAGTTGAGTTTGTACCGGTTCCTGTGCCCTCCGTTGCGCTTGCCGTCGATACCGTTTCATTTGGCAGCTACGCTCAAGCCAGCGCAGCGGTTACAAAAGCGGTCGCCGTTACCCCGCGCTTCGTTACCCAGGGCATCACCACAGAAATTAAAGCCATTGAAGATGCAAACCAAAACATCAGTGGGTTTAGCGTAGAAGCCGGTAGCGAGTGGAACAGCAAGAAGGGCGGTGCGCTGAACGTTACGTTCACTCCCACCAGCCTTTCCGAAGGAGAGTACGCCGCAATGCTTATCGTGAAGGGAGTGAATCCTGTGGGCGAAGCGAGCGATACCGTTGTCCTTACTGCTACCGTTGCAGAACCGGTGCAGATTACCGTAAACAAAACCGATGGCGTAACCGTTACTTCCCCCACCAACGGCAGCAACGGCGTTTACACGCTCGGAAAAGGCACGGTGGTGGTTGAGTTTACCATTCCCTCCGCCAATATAGTGGAGGCTACAGTAGGAACAGTAAACCCGTCCCCGCTAACCTGCGTACCTCTTGGCGGCGGCCAATATCGCATAACGGTAGAGAACGTGCAGGCCGATACCGCCATTACCATATCTCTCGTTGCTATTTATCAGGTATCGGCAGAGCCTGCCAATCCGGAGTACGGCAGCGTTACCGGTGCAGAAGCAGGCAGCTACGTAAGCGGAACAACGGTCACGCTTACGGCTACGGCCACCGACGCTACCGTATTTACAAGTTGGAAAACCAAAGCAGGCGCCGAAGTGAGCACAGACAACCCTTTGGATATCCTTGTTACGCAGGATAGCGCTTTGGTTGCGCACTTTGCCCTCAAGACCTACAGCTTTGCGGCAGCGTCAAGCAATCCCAGCTTGGGCAGCATTGCCTCCACTCCGGGCAACGGTACTTACGACCATGGTACAGCCATTTCGCTCACGGCCACGCCTACCGACACCGCTCTGTTTGTAAATTGGACAAGCGGCAATGAAGACGAGGTGAGCACAGCGGCTACGCTGAACTTTACGCTAAAGCAGGATACCGCTCTCACGGCTAACTTTGCGCTGAAGCCTAAGCACGAAGTTTCGGTTATAGCTGAAAATCAGCAGTATGGCAGCGTAACGGGCGGCGGTCTTTACTTTGACGGCTTTACCGCCACGCTCACGGCTACGGCCACTGACTCCACCGTATTTACGGGCTGGACAACCGCAGGCGGTGCAGATGTGGTAAGCAGCGAAAATCCGCTACGCTTTGATGTTACGCAGGATAGCAACTTTGTTGCGCACTTTGCCCTCAAATCCTACAGCTTTGCGGTAGCGGTGAACGACGCCAGCTTGGGCAACGTTAGCTCCACTCCGGCCAACGGTACTTACGCGCATGGCGCCGCCGTTGCGCTCACGGCCACGCCTGCCGATACCGCGCTGTTTGTAAGCTGGACAAATACCAACGGCGGAGAGGTGGTGAGCACGGAGGCTACGCTTAGCTTTGCGCTCCGGCAGCCTGCCGCCCTCACAGCCAACTTTGTGCTGAAAGATAAGTACACGGTTACGGCTTCGGTTTCGGCTGAGAGTGAAGAATACGGCAGCGTATCGGGCAGCGGCGTTTACTTTGACGGCGCTACCGCCACGCTCACGGCCACGCCTGCCAACTCCGAATTTACGGGCTGGAAAAATGCCGCCGGAGATGTGGTGAGCACAGAGAACCCTCTGAACATTCTTGTTACGCAGGATACGGCGCTGATAGCCGTCTTTGCTGCCAACCTGAGCAGCAACTCCAAGCTGAGCAGCCTTACGGTAAGCGGCGGCGCAGCGCTGTCGCCCGCGTTCAACCCCGACTCCCTCAGCTATACGGTAGCCGTGGCCAACAGCGTAGCGAGCATTACGCTGACCGCGCAAGCGGCGCACACCGGCGCAACCGTTGAGGGCAGCGGCGTACCGTATTCGCTGGCGGTAGGCGCAAACGAATTGAGCGTCGTTGTAACCGCCGAGGATGGCGTTACTACCACCACCTATACGGTAACGGTAACCCGCGCGGCGGCTCCGCCTACAGCTGTAGCGGCGGTAGCCACAAGCGCCCTGAGCATCTACCCCAACCCCGTATCCGACGGAGCGCTGAAAATTAAGAACGGCGGCCTGAAGGCCGGCGAAAAGGTAGAAGTTTACAGCCTCTCCGCTACCCTTGTTGCCGCTTACGAGGTAGCCGCCGGCCCCGAAACGGTCATCAACATTTCGCACCTGCCGCAGGGCACTTACATCGTGAAGGTAGGAGCGTATTCCGCTAAAGTGGTGGTGGAGTGAGAAATTAGGAATTAGGAATTAGGAATTAAGAATTTCCCCCGCGCCGTCATTCCGACCGGAGCGCACGAGGAACGAGTGCGCGAAGCGGAGGAATCTCCTCCTATCGAGCTACCCAAGTGCGGTGTGCAAAGACGGTCGCTCTTAACGCCGGAGGCGTTCCCCGTAAATAACCCCCAGATTTATCTGGGGGTGCGAGGATGGGGGCGCTGCGGACAACCCTGTAGGGGTTGCCCGTAAAACCGGTTGCCCATGAATCCGGAGAGAAAAACATACACGGCACGTGGGACAACCCCTACGGGGTTGAGAGGCAGAGACGCAGGCCTCACCCCCAGCTAAAGCTGGGGGTTATTCAAGGGCAACGCCTCCGGCGTTAAGAGCGACAGGCGACCAGCTTTTCACGCAGCCTCCGAAAGAGAAGTGGAGCCGACACACGAGGGTAGCTGTTGCAGCGCTGCTCCCCTCTCCTTCGGAGAGGGGCCGGGGGTGAGGTCTTTATAAGCCGGTGGCGATTTATAAGGAGGTCTTTATAAAATTGTACTTCAACTTTCTAATCATGAATTGTAGGTTATAAATTGTAAATTATGAATTAAATTATGAATCACAAATTATTAATTATTAATTATAAATTATTAATTGCTATTGCGGCGTTGCAGCTCTCCCTGTCCTCGTGCAGCTACTTGGACATCGTGCCCGACGGCATCCCCGACATAGAGCAGCACGCCTTTGCCATGAGAACGCAGGCAGAAAAGTTTCTGTTCACCTGCTACACCTATATTCCCATAGCGGGGAGCATCTCCGCCAACCCTGCGTTTTTGGCCGGGCACGAAATCGTGATTACCCCACAGTCGCGCTCCTACAGCGGCACCTCCGCCTACTACCTCCAGCAGGGGCAGCAGCGCAGCGACGCCCCCTACCTTTGCTACTGGACGGGAGGTTACGGCGGAAAAGACCTGTGGCGCGGCATCAGCGACTGCAACATCTTCCTGGAGCACATACGCGATGTGCCCGACATGGAGGAGTGGGAGAAGCTGCAGTGGGCGGCTGAGGTGGAGGTCCTCAAGGTTTACTACCACTACTACCTTGTAAAAATGTACGGGCCTATACCCATTGCGGATAAAAACATTAGCGTGGCGGCCTCGGAGGAGGAGGTAAAGGTTTACCGCAATACGCTGGACGAGTGCTTCGACTACATGCTGAACAAGCTGACCGAAATCATTGACGGCGAGGATGGGTTGGGGCTGATGGAAGACTATGGCGGCCAGGAAAACCGCGTTGCAGGGCGGGTAAACAAGGGCATTGCCATGATGCTCAAGGCGCAGGTGGCGGTTACCGCCGCCAGCCCCCTCTTCAACGGCAACACTATGTACCGCGGCGTTACCGACAGCAGGGGCGTAGAAATATTCTGCCCCAGCAAGCCTGCGGAAGATAAGCTGCAACGCTGGACGTACGCCGCCCAAGCTTGCGGGGAGGCATACGAGTTCCTCACGGCCAAAGGACACCGCCTGTACGCCTACTCCGGCTCGATGAAAGAGAGCGAAGGGCTGTCTCAGCGCACCAAAGATAAGCTCACCATCCGCATGGCGCTCACCGACCCGTTCAACGCGGAGGTGGTGTGGGGAAACAGCAACAACTGGGTGGGCGTTTCGGGATTTGGCTACGGCGACCTGCAAAATCAATCGCACCCGCGCGACTTCAACGTCGACCGCAAAACCTCCAACAGCAACCACCGCGGCAACTTTGCCGTCCCGCTAAAGGTGGCGCGGCAGTTCTTTACCAAAAACGGATTGCCCATAGCCTTCGATAAGGACTGGGCAAACGTAAACCCGCTGGAGGTTTTTGATGTGCGCACCGACGACTCCGCTTTTTTGTACGCGGGCTACCAAACCATAAGGTTTAACAAGGACCGCGAGCTGCGCTACTACGCTTCGCTTGGCTTTGACGGCGGCACGTGGTACGGACAGGGCGACGAAACCGACCGCGGCCAGTACATACAGGCGCGGCAGGGAGGCGCCGCCGCAAACACCATAGATAACTCATGGAACCTGACGGGGATTTTCCCCAAGAAGCTCCTGCACTACAGAACGTCGTTTGCTACGGGAAGCGCCGCTGCGCCCACCACCACGGCCACGGCCGAGCGCTACGCATGGCCGCTGATGAAGATGAACGACCTCATTCTTCTCTACGCCGAAGCGCTCAACGAAGCCGGTAACATGAGCAAAGCAAAAGAAATGCTCAACCAGGTGCGCACGCGCGCCAAGCTGCCGGAGATAGATGTGGCCTACAGCGCCTACTCCAACGATACGCGCAGGGTGGGCAGCAGGGATGGCCTGCGGGAAATTATCCGCGAGGAGAGGCTTTGCGAGCTTGCCCTTGAGGGATACCGCTACTGGGATTTGCTGCGCTGGCAAGAAGCCGAAAACGACTTCTCGCAGCCTATTACGGGCTGGACGCTGTCCGGATCCGCGCCGGCAGCTTACTACATCGAAGCGCCGGTGTTTCCTGCTGCAATAACCTTTAGCAAGCCCCGCGACTACTTTGCGCCTATCCCTACGCAAGAAATTCTGAGAAACCGAAACATCATGCAAAACCCGGGGTGGTGATGATTTAATTAATAATTAATAATTAATAATTAACAATTAACAATTAACAATTATGCGCTCGGAATCTAATTATACTGTACGCGGGTTCGTTTTATGCACTCTCCCCGGGTTGAGACCTCACCCCCAGCCCCTCTCCTTCGGAGAGGGGAGCCGATACACGAGGGTAGCTGCTGCGGCGCTGCTCCCCTCTCCTTCGGAGAGGGGCCGGGGTGAGGTCTCTTAAAAAGGGGATTAATAGATAAAATATTTGCATCACTAACTATCAAAAGTCATTATGAAAACAAAAATAGCTACAGCTGCGCTTTTGCTTGCAGCCTCGTGCGGCCCTGCCGACCTGAACGCTCCGTTTGGCAACAAAACCCCGCCGGAAAAGGTTACGGTGAGGGATGTGAAGAATATGCCCGGCGCAGCCGTCATTTTCTACGACCGCCCCAGCGACGTTAACCTCAAGTACGTGCGGGCCGTATATACGGTGGACGGCGAGCAGCGCGTTACCAACGCTTCCTACTACACCGACTCTATCCTTGTAGATGGATTTAGCGATACCACCGAGCAGCTGGTCAACCTCTACTCGGTGAGCTACGGCGACGCCGCCTCCGAGCCGGTGCCGGTAACCATACACCCCGAAACACCCGCCTACCTGCATGTGCTGGAAACGATGGCGATAGAGGCTACCTACGGAGGATTACAGATAACAGCCCTCAACCGGCTGGGAGCGCCTATTGCCTACGGCGTTTGCCGATACGAGGAAACAGACTCCATAGCGCGCGACTCCGGATGGGTGGAGAAGGCAATGGTATACTCCAAAGCCGTGAACTTTCGCTACGCCCTGCGCAAGCAGAAAGATGTGGAGACAAAATTTGGCGTGTTTACGAAGGACAGGTGGGGACGCCGATCGGACTACAAGGTGGTAACCCTCACGCCCTGGCTGGAAGAGCAGTGTAACCCTGCATCCTTTGCGTGGTATGAAACTTACTTCGATACGCCGGGAAACCACTCGTATTCCGGTTCTCACCACGAAACCAAAGCCTTGTGGGACGACAAGGTCGGCGAAAACGGCGCGTATTGCTACCACTCGCCGCCGGCCAGCACCTTCCCGCAGAACATTACCATCGACCTGGGGAAAGCGTACAACCTTTCGCGCGTGGTGCTGCACGGACGCTTTATCTACAGCGGCTCAAGAACGGATATTCTCACATACCCGGCAAAGGGAGTTGGAGGTGGTAGCTTGGTAGATTACCGCTACATTTTTAAGGACGGATACCCAAAGCTGCTGCAAATGTGGGGTGCTACGACGGCGCCCAACCGCTCCAACAGTAACCTCGAATCTCAATTTACCAAAATAGGAGACTTTGAGCTGCCCCGCGCCGACGGCAGCTTTACCCCCTCTACCGTAAGCGCGCAGAACAACACGGGCGACCTTAGCGCCGATGATATTGACCTGATTATTCAGGGGCAGGAATTTGGGATACCCGGCGAGTTTGTCGACCCCGTGCGGTACATTGTAATCAGCGTGATAGAAACATACGGCGGCAGCGCTACGGGGCCTGTGATGATTGACCAGCTATCGTTCTTTGGCGCACCGGAGGCAAAGTAGCCGCTTTTCAGGTAAAAAAAATTTATGCAAGTTGTAAAATTCAAAAAAATGACGATGAAAAACATTTTATACGCTATCGCGCTGACGGCGCTGACGCTTACCGGATGCGGCGGCATGGACGAAACCTACAGGGACCTGCGGGGCGATGGCCCCATTGTATATCTGGGCAAATTCCCCGATGACGCCATACAGGTTTCGTCGGGAAAAGAACGGCTGAAAATAGCGCTGCCGCCGGTAACCGACATTCGCGTGGCGACAGGTAAGCTGACGTGGTGGTCGGACGGCGCCGACCATACCAAAATTTTTGACGTTGACCCCGCCGGAACGGAGATTATTGTAGATGAACACGTGCCCGACGGCAGCTACGTTTTTTTGCTCACGCTCCACGACGCAACGGGCGCTTACTCTTCGCTGGCAACAACGATCAACGGCGTTACCTACGGCAAAACCTACGAGGCGGTGCAGAGCGGCAATAACCGCGTGCTCGACTCGGTGTCCAGAAACGTGACGACAAAGCGCATGTACATCCGCTTCTATCCTGCCGACGCCCCGCCGCTGTACGCAACGCGGGTGCGCTGGAAGGAGAACAATAACAGCGCTGCGTGGAGGGATACGCTGATTGGTTTCTACTACAAGGACGGCAAAACCTTTTCGATAGATGAGCTGATGATACCGAATTTTAGGTCGGATTCTTTGGCATACAGCGCAATACTAAAACCCGACACCGCGTTTATTGACGAGTTTGAAATAGGGCCAAGGTACGAACGGGAGGCAGACCACAAAGACCAGTATGGCGAGGATGCAGATTGGACCAGCTAAGCCAAAGTTTTGAATGGAAAGTTGAAATGAAGAACGCGCTCAAAATACTCTACCTGCTCGCTGCAAGCTTGCCGCTGTGCTTCCCCGCCTCCGCAGGCGACGGGAGCTACCTCTTCAGGACGCTTTCGCCCGAAGGCGGATTCTACTACGATGGGGTAAAGTCAGCGGTGCAGGACAGCGAAGGTTTCATTTGGGCGCTCATGGAAAACGACCTCTACCGCTTTGACGGCTACCAATACAAGCGCTACAGCGCAAGCTTCCGGGAGATAGACAGGGAAGAGCAGTGGCTTTACTATAACGTTACCGCCGATACCGGCGGGAGGGTATTCGTTGGCACCAGCAAGGGCGTGTACGGCTACGAGCGGGAAAATGACAGGTTTGTAAAAGTCTTTGCCGGCAGCAACGGCACGGTGAAGGTTGACCGCTACAGCAATATCTGGATAAAGGAGAAAAACCGCTTTTACCTTGTCCACGCCGACACCCTGCTTACGCCCACCTTCGAGGGGAAGCCAATGCCCTACGTTGGCGGGGTAACGTGCGACTACAACGGGGAGTTCTACGCGCTGAGCCGCTACGGAAAGATTTACCGCTACGACTACGCCGCCATGGAGCTTCAGCTCTGCGCGGCGCTGCCCGAGCTCTCCTACGTAGTGCAGGCGCAAACGAGCGGCACCACGCTATGGGTGCTCGCGCACGGCGGGCTTTACGGCTTCGATATGGCTTCGTATGCCCTTACGGAGCACATCAACGTGCCTTTCGATAGCAGGGTTTCCGTCAGGGATTTGTACATCGACAGGAACGGCCAGCTATGGGTGGCTACCTCCGGCGGGCTGTACATCATAGACCCCGTCACAAAAAAGTACTCGCACTGCGTCCATGAGGAGCGGCGACCCTTTACCATCCCCAACAGCTCTGTGTGGTGCGTTGCGGGCGACAGGCAGAACAACGTGTGGATAGGTACCTACGCCGGCGGGCTTTGCTACGTTAACCTCGACGAATCGCAGGCCTTTAGCACCTACCTTCCCAAAGAGGGCGGGCTAAACCATTCTCCGGTGAGCGGCTTTGCCGAAAGCGGCGGCTACCTGTGGATTTCGACGGAGGGCGGCGGATTCAGCCGGATGGACAAGGCTACGGGGGCGTTTACCTGCTTCAGGAGCGGGCACGGCGCCGGATCGCTGAGCTCCGACAACGTTAAGGCGGTGGCGAATGAGGGTAACGGTAACCTCTGGATTGCAACCTACATCGGCGGGCTTGACCGCTACGACGTCCGCACGGGCAAGTTCAAGAACTTCCGCCACGAGGAGGGAAACAAGCGCTCGCTGCTCTACAGCAACCTTAGAACGATTGTCGCCGATACAGCGAGCGGCGGCTTATGGATAGCCTACCAGACAACCGATGTGGCGATTTCTTTCCTGTCGTTCAAAGACCTCTCAATTACGCACTACGACCTCGACAGCAAAGACAGTAAGCAGTACATTTTTGACATGGCCCTGGACGGACGCGGCAGCTTGTGGGTGGTTAGCCACAGCAAGCTCTACCGCATGGACGTGAAGAAACGCCGCAGCGCGCACATACCTTTCGACACAACGCGCTACCTCTACGCCCAATCGGTGTGCTGCGACAAGAAAGGCGCTGTGTGGGTGGGCACGGTGGGCAACGGGCTGTACCGCTACAACCCCGCAGACAGCACGTACTCCGTTGTGAGAGATGTCGGGAATTTCAGCTTCCTCTCCATCTACAGCCTTTGCTCCGACAACGAGGGCAACATCTGGATGGGTACCGACAACGGGCTGTTTCGCTACGACGCGCTCGGCGGCGCCTGCTCGCGCTTCGACAAGAAAGACGGCGTGCAGGGGCAGGTGTACTACCCCCTGGCCGCCTTCAGGGGAAGCGACGGAAAGCTATACTTTGGCGGAACAGACGGATTTACCGTGGTCGAGCCGCGCAGGGTAGCCTTCAACAACTACATGCCAAAGGTGATAATCTCCGACTACTTCATAGACAACAAGCCTGTGCCCATGCGCTTCGAAAAAACGCACGACAGCAGCAGGGGCGCCACGGTGAGCGAGGTGACGCTGAGCCATAGCCAAAACAACTTCGGCTTCCGGTTTGCATCGGACAACTACCTCATCCCCGAAAAGAACATGTTCCGCTACCGCCTGCTGGGCTACGACGACCGCTGGATAGTGACGGACGCCGCCAACCGCACGGTGCTCTACTCCCAAGTGCCGGCTGGTACCTACTACTTTGAGGTGGCGGCGGCAAACAACGACGGCGTCTGGAGCGATACGCCAGCCGTGATAAAAATCCGCCGAAAGGCCGCGCCGTGGTTTAGCGTTACCGCGTACATGCTCTACGCCCTGGCGGCGGGGGCGGTGCTATACGCCATCTTTTACCACTACAACGGAAAGAAAAAGCTCCGCATGCAGCTCTACCTCGAAGGGATAGAAAAGGACAAGAAAGAGCAGATTCACCAGTCCCAGCTGCGGTTCTTTACCAACATTTCGCACGACTTCCGTACGCCGCTATCCCTCATATCGGCGGCGCTGGGCAGGCTAAAGGAGGAAAGCGCCATCAAGGATTACTACTACAACATCCTCAACAGCAACACCACCCGATTGCTCAACCTCGTCAACGAGCTGATGGATTTCAGAACAATAGAAAACAACAAAATGGCGCTGAAGCCCAAGCCGGAGAACGCCGGCAAGGTGGTGGCGGCTATTACCGCCGATTTTGAGGAGTACGCCCGCCAGCGGAGCATCGCCTTTACGCTGTCGGTGGACGCTGAAATGCCCGAAGAGATATACATCGACAGGAGCGTCGTCGAAAAAATAGCGCTCAACGTGCTGCACAACGCTTTTAGATATACGGGCGACGGCGGCGCTGTAACGGTGGAGGTGTACGCCGATGCCAAAAAGTTTGCCCCGCGCTATCGGGATACTTTCTCTATAAAGGCAGAAACCCTCCCGGAACGCTGCTTTGGCATCGCCGTGAGGGATACGGGCGTCGGCATACCAAGCCGCGACATGGAGAGCGTGTTTGAGCGCTTTTACAAGGTAAGCACGGCGCAGGCCGACGCGCATATAGGTACGGGCATAGGCCTGGCGCTGGTCAAGAGCCTTACGCTGCTGCACCACGGCGCCATTGTGCTCAGCAGCGAGCAGGGGCGCGGAACGGATATGCTCATAAGCCTGCCCGCCGGCAAGGACTTTTACGACGCCCTTGGGCTGCTCTCCAATGGCGACGCTGCAGGCAGCCCGAGCGAAAGCGAAAAGGCGGCAGAAAGCGCGGAAGGCGAAAAGGCGGCGGAAGGTGCGAAGCAACCCGCCCATAAAAGTAAACGCCCAAAAATACTGCTGGTGGAGGATAACAAAATACTCCGTACGCTGATAGCCGAATCGCTCTCTACCGCTTACGAGGTGGCGGAGGCAACCGACGGAGAGGAGGCGGCCAACCTGATCCGCAACGCAGACGTTGACCTCGTCGTAAGCGACGTCATGATGCCGCGCAAGGATGGTATTACCCTTTGCAGAGAGGTGAAGAAGAACGTTGAAACATCCCACATCCCCGTTGTGCTCCTTACGGCAAAAACCGGCGTGGAGAGCAGGCTACAGGGGGCAGACGCCGGCGCTGACCTCTACTTTGAAAAACCCTTAGACTTGAGCCTGCTGAAAATATCGCTCCAAAACATTTTCAAGCGCCAGCAGCAGCTCCGGGAGCGCTACGCCCAGAGCTACTACGCCAGCATCGGCGACCTGTCGTCCAACCGGCACGATAACGAATTTCTGAAAAAGCTCACGGCGCTGGTGGGAAAAAATCTCGGACGGAACGACATGGACGTAAACTTCATTGCTTCGTCGTTCTCCATGAGCCAGGCCACCTTCTACAACAAGCTCAAGAAGCTTACCGGCAAAAGCCCCGTGGAGTTTGTTGTTAGCTACCGTATGCGCACGGCGGCAAAAATGATAGTTGAAAAAGATATGACCATGACAAAAATAAAGGAGATGGTAGGGATTGAGAGCAACGCCTACTTTACCAACGCTTTTAAGCGAGAATTTGGCATGACGCCGAGCACGTTTGCCGAAAAGTACAAGGGGAAGAAGAATGTGGGGAAGGAAAGCGTTGCGTAGGCTGAGCGTAGCCGCCGCCGCGGCAGCAGCAGCAGCAGCGGCGATGACGACGACAGCCTTGCTGCTCGGAGCTCCCGTCGGAGCGGCGGAGGCGCCGCCGGAAAAGTACGACATCCGCAACGCTGCCGCTACCGTAGCGCTGGTGGACAGGGTGGCGAAGTGGCAAATGGAGAACTTCTGCTACGCGGACGGCAAGGAAGAAAACCTCCACGACCACGGCATTGCCTCGTGGACAAACGCCGTATTCTACCTCGGGCTAACGCAGTGGGCGCCGCTTAGCCAGCGCCCCGACAGCTGCCTGGCCTGGCTAAAGAGCGTTGGCGCGAAGGCGGAGTGGAAGGTGGCGGCAAACTTTGAAGAGCATCCCGCCTACCGCATCTACCACGCCGACGAGCTGTGCGTAGGGCAATTCTACCTTGCCATGTACGAGCGGTACGGAGACGGGGCAATGCTGACCTCCGTAAAGGCGCGCCTCGACCGGATATTGAGCAGCCCGCCCGATACGTCGATGGGCTACCGCAGCAAGCAGTCGTGGACGTGGTGCGACGCGCTCTTCATGGCGCCGCCGGTTTACGCCGCAATGGCGAAAATATCGGGCTGCGAGGCTTACCTGAAGTTTATGGATGAAAGCTTCCGTCGAACGCATGCGCACCTTTTCGACGCTCGGGAGCGCCTCTTCTTCAGGGACGGGAGCTACTTCGACAGGCGCGAAGCCAACGGCGCAAAAGTGTTCTGGGGAAGAGGCAACGGATGGGCGGCCGCAGGGGTTGCCGGCGTGCTGGAGGCGCTGCCGGACAGCGCACCGCAGCGGCCATTCTACGAAAATTTGCTGAGGGAGCTGGCGGCAAGCCTTGCCGCCCTGCAGGACGGGCGGGGATACTGGCGAGCAAGCCTCCTCGACCCCGGCAGCTACCCCGCGCCGGAGGCGAGCGCCACGGCGCTCATCACCTACGCGCTTGCCGCCGGCGTGAACGCCGGAGCGCTGCCCGAGCGCGAATACCTCCCAACGCTGGAGAAGGCGTGGGCGTGGCTCGCCGCTGCGGTGGACAAAAACGGAATGTTGGGATGGGTGCAGCCCGTTGGGGCTGACCCAAAAAAGGTGACGGCAAGCATGACCGCTCCATACGGTGCAGGTGCGCTGCTGATGGCGGGAAAACAAATTCTGCTGCTCAACGAAAAACGAATAGTGAACCTTGACCATATTAAAAAATAAATTGATTTACAGTAAAGTTTATATTTTGTTGCAACGGTGTGGGACGCTTGCGCCGTCCCGTAGGGCATGCCCCGAGCGTAGCCGAGGGGACGGAATGTTGGTAGAAATGCTGCGTTCCCCGCCTCTCCCCGTCTCGTAGGAGGCTGTGCGAAAAGGTGGTCGCCTGCTCCCAACGCCGGAGGCGTTCCCCGTGCATAACCCCCAGATTTATCTGGGGGTGCGAAGATGAGGGTGCTGCGGACAACCCTGTAAGGGTTGCCCGTGAAGCCGGAGGGAAAAACATACACGGTACGTGGGGCAACCCCCTACGAGGTTGAGAGGCAGAGACGCCGACCTCACCCCCAGCTAAAGCTGGGGGTTATTCAAGGGCAACGCCTCCGGCGTTAAGAGCGACAGGCGGTCGCCTTTTCACGCAACCTTCGTAGGGACGGAATGTTGGTAGAAATGCTGCGTTCCCCGCCTCTCCCCGTCCCTGACGGGACGGCATAAGCATTTATTGAATATAAACTATAGTGTATTATGTATAGTCCGGAGCGAAAGCGAAGTGAGGAAAGCAATAAACGAATTTTTGCTTGTCAATCCGTAAAGCGTTCGCTTGTCAATCTGTAAAGCGTTCGTCTGTCAATCTGTAAAGCGTTTGCTTGTCAATCTGTAAAGCGTTCGTCTGTCAATCTGTAAAGCATTTTTCTATCAATCTGTAAAACATTCTTCTATCAATTTGTAAAGTATTTTTCTGTCAATTTGTAAAGCGTTCACTTGTCAATCTGTAAAGCGTTATTCTGTCAATCTGTAAAGTATTCTTCTGTCAATCTGTAAAGCATTTTTCTGTCAATTTGTAAAGTATTCGTCTGTCAATTTGTAAAGTAAAAAATATTCTCGTATCTTTGCAAAAAAAATTGAAAGATATGAGCTACTATTCAAGAATAATTGAAGCAGAGATTAAGCAAAAATTAAATGCTTCGGGCGCTTTGTTGATAAAAGGACCTAAGTCGTGCGGAAAAACGGAAATGGCAAAACAATTTGCCAAAAGCGTGCTGCAGGTTGACAGAGATGAACAGGTTCCGGTAGTAATGAATATTGACCCGAAAATTTTGTTGACGGGAGAAACGCCTCGATTGCTTGACGAATGGCAAGAACAACCGAAATTGTGGAACTACGTCCGTCACGAAGTAGATGATCGAAAGCAAAAGGGACAATTTATTCTTACCGGTTCGGCAAATCCTAACGAAGACGTGAAGCTGCATAGCGGCGCCGGGCGTTTTACCGTCGCAGAAATGCAAACAATGTCGTGGCAGGAAATGGGTTATTCATCCGGTTTGGTTAGCGTTGCGCAGCTGTTGAGCGGAAAAAACATCTCTTTTTTCAACGTTGAGCTTTCACTCGAATCAATTCTCGAAAGAATGATTAAGGGAGGTTGGCCTGCTTTGCTGGACGTATCGCTCGAAGATGCGGCTTTGTTGAACAGAGGTTATGTGGACTTATTGGCAGAAATAGATATGAGCAGAGTTTCCAACGTCAAAAGAGACCCGCAGAAAGTTCGTACATTGCTTCGTTCAATGGCTCGAAATATTGCAACTATGGTTGATAACACAACTTTAGAAAAAGATATTAAGGCAGCTGAAGACGCCGATTTGTCGCGGCCAACCATAGTTGATTATTTGGATGCATTGTCCAAATTAATGATTTTTGAAGAGCAGCCGGCATTTAATATGCATATACGGTCGGCAAATTCGCTGCGCAAATCGCCAAAACGACATTTTTGCGATGTATCGCTTGCCGTCGCTGCATTAAAGTTGAATAAGGAAGCGCTGTTAAAAGACCTGAAATATTGCGGATTTTTATTTGAATCGCTTGTTTATCACGACTTAAAGATGTATGCAAGAGCCAATGACGCCGAAGTTTCTCATTATCGCGATTCTACCGGTTTGGAAATAGATGCTGTCGTTCGGCAAAGCGGCGGCGCCTGGGCGGCTTTTGAAGTAAAGCTTGGCGTTGGAATGCATGACGAAGCTGCAAAAAATTTGTTGAAATTAAACGATGTTATTGACACAAAAAAAATTTCAAAACCGGCCTCCTTAAACATTATTACCGGCGCCGGGATGAGCTGCACTCGTCCGGACGGAGTAAATGTAATATCAATCGGCGCGCTTGGAAAGTAACAATGACGTGCTTAGTTTGAACAGAATAATAATGACAGTAAATACCAAAGACCAATTTTTTTAAATTTATCAATCCATGAAAAATATATCGCTACTTTTGATGTGTACCCTGCTCTCTGTAGCGGGCGTACGCGCTGCCGACGGCGACGTTGCCGAAATCAACGTGCTGGATGACTCCTTTGTTCAGGACGGAGGATCCGCCAACACTAACTTTAATAGCGACGAAAGGTTAGTCGTAAAAAATGATGGCGTCGGCTTCCACCGGCAAACCTACCTGAAGTTTGTAGTCCCTGCGGACATAAGCGCCGACCAAATAGGAAAAGCGCGCATCTCGCTTCGCCTAAGGGGCGCCAACACCGGTATTGCCAGCGTGAGCAGCTGGGTGATCTACTACGTTGACGACGACACGTGGAGCGAAACCTCCCTGACGTGGAGCAACAAGCCTGTCGCCGACTACGAAATAGTAAGGGTACCCACCGTGGGAACAAACAACGCAAACGTGCAAATTCCCATCACCGGAAAGCTTAAAGCCGAAATTGCAAAGGACAGGATACTCTCCGTCTGCATCGACGGATCTAACGCCGTGGGTACAGGAGATGTGAGCTTCTACTCCAAAGAATCAACAGACCACCCGGAGTACCTGCCTCGCCTGATACTCTCCTCCGAAGTTGACCCAACGGAGCCGGAGTGGGTTGAGCCTGTAGGCCCCGAGCTGCTGGAGCTGGAGGTAGCGGAATCTATCATCAACCGCATAAGGGCGGACAAAATGGAGCGCGACGCCGCTGCGCTGGAAGACGCCGTTGACAGCTGGATTGGAGCCATGCAGAGCGACGGCTCGTTTAGCGACGTTGACTACGTTACGTCAGAGCGTTCCGAATGGGCGGCGATCGATCACCTTTTGCGGCTAAAGGAGATGGGGATTGCCTACACCAAAGAGGGGTGCAAGTACTTTGAGGATGATGTCCTGTACGCAAAAATTGTGAAGGGATACGAGTCGTGGTTCAACAAAAAGCCACACAACACCCTGAACTGGTGGCACAACCGCATATCCCATCCCCGCAACTTAGGCGAAGCGCTTATAGCCGCCTACCCGGGCAAAAAGAAGATAACCGAAGAGCCGGTATTTAAGAAGCTTGCCACCTACTGGCGCGAAAGCTTGGGCCGCCCCGATTCGCCCAACGACGCCACCACCGCCGGCGCCAACAAGTGCGACATTGCCATGCACTGGATTTACCGCAGCTGCCTCACCCGCAACAGGGAGGACTTGGCTTTTGCCGCCGAGCAATCCTTTATTCCCGTATCGCAGGTTACCGGCGAAGGCATTCAGCACGACTGGTCGTACCGGCAGCACGGCGCGCAGCTATACCTGGCTGGCTATGGCTATGAGTTTATCCAGCTCGTTACCCGTCAGGCTTCCTATCTGGTGGGTACGCCCTACGCCCTCTCCGGCGAAAAGCTGAATATCCTCAGCAGCTACGCGCGCAACACCTACCTCAAAACCATACGCGGCGCGCGCCTCCACTACAACATCTTCGGGCGAAGCATCACCCGCGAAAACGCAACGCTGCAAACCTCAATCATTCCGGTGCTGCAAATGCTCGGGGAGATAGACGCTGAGTATGCCGGTACGTATGAGGCTGCTATTAAGAGGATTCGGAAGGAAGAATCCGCCTCCTACGCGATACAACCCTCGCAAACCCACTACTACAGAGGAGAATACACGATACAGCAGCGCCCGGAATATTCCTTCGACGTTCGCATGGCGTCCAGCCGCATGGCCAGGAGCGAGTACGACATCTACGAAAACACGCGCGGATTCTTCCTCACCGACGGAGCCACTACCGTTACTGTGGACGGCGAGGAGTACGGCAGCACCATCCCGTTTTGGAGCTGGACAAAGATACCGGGCACAACGCTGCCTGCGCTGGATTCCGCCCACATGGTACGCGCCGACTCCTACATCCGGTACGGACGCTCGAACTACGCCGGCGGCGTGACCGACGGGCTGCACGGGGTGACAGCGTTTGAGGTCGTCAACAACGAAGCGCTCTACCGCTACAACGACGACACCGGCTGGGGCGGAACGCCGTCGCCGCAAGGAGCAAGGCTGCCCGCGCTGGACTTCGGGGCAAAAAAATCGTGGTTTATCTTTGACGGGGAGATAGTATGCCTGGGGGCAGGTATTCGCTCGGGGCACGACGAGGTGATGCAGACCACCGTCAACCAGTGCCGGCAGGCGGGAGACCTCATTGTCTCCGCCAACGGAGCAGAGGTGCAACCCGGAGAGGGAACGCACAGCTACGCCAAGGTAGACTGGGTGCTCAACGATAAGGTTGCCTACTTTTTCCCCGACAGGGACAGCCTTTTTGTAGCAAACCAAACCAAATCGGGCACGTGGAAAGACGTTAACCTCTCCTTTGCCACCGACGCCCCCATTACCGGAAAGCTCTTTACGCTCTGGAAGGAGCACGGCGTGAAGCCCCTCAACGCTAAGTACGCCTACATCATTGTGCCCAACGTGAGCAGCGCAGAGGAGGTAAAGCGCTACGACCCCTCGCACGTTCAGGTGATCGTCAACAGCGACAGCTTACAGGTGGTGTACAACAGGAGGCTCAAGATGTACGGCTGCGCTTTTTTTAAGGCCGGCGGATTCAAAACGAGCAGCGGACTGACGGTGGAGGCCGACAACGGCTGCGTTGTCCTGATTAAAAATGTTGACGCGGATACGGTCACGGTTTACGTAGCCGACCCGCAAAAGCAGGGAGCGCCCATCAACCTTGGCATAGAAACGCCAAAGGTGCAGGGACGAAAGTTGGTTACCTACGAAAATCCTGCGGCGCCGCATCAGGGGAAATCGCTTGAGTTTAAAGTCAGCAACCTCTCCCAAGCCTTTCCCGGGCGCAACGTTGCGCTGGGCAGGAGCGGCTGGACGGTTACCACCTCGCACACCGGCCCCACCGACGCTACAGTAGGGGGCGATAATCCGAACAACATTATCGACGGCAACAACGTTACCTCTTTCCTCTTCGTAAAGCCGGGCAAAACGCTCGGCGGCGTAACGGTGGGCGCCAGCGAAGAGTCGTGGTTTGCAATTGACCTACAGCAGCCGCAGGAAATGGCTTACCTCCTCTATCGCCACCGTACGGAGAGCAATACTAGCGCCCTTTTGCGCGCTACTCAAGCGTCATTTTACGGCAGAAATGAGCCGTCGGAGGAGTGGACGCCTGTAATCGAGAATTTTGCCATCAGCACGGCAGCTGATGAGGTGAAGGTTGACTTCCCCGGTAGCGTTTCGTACCGATACGTGCGGCTTGTCTTTAAGGGCTGGGACGCCGCAAGCGGTAACACTATACAGGTGTCCGAATTTAACCTCGGCGCTTTCTCAACAGGTGAGGATAGCTTTGAGGAGATACCCGTGGATACCTCTACCGTTAGATATGAGGCGACAGTCGCGGCGGGGACGGGGGTTAGCGTTGTCACGCCTGCCGGAAGTGGCCCCTACAGCGTAGTGGCCGGCAGTACGTTTGTGCTTACGTTCACCCTGGATGAAAATTACGAAAATCCGCAGGTAACGGTAAACAGCGCGCTGGTTACGCCAAGCCTCGCCGATGGCGTTTACGCCGTAACCATACCGTCGGTAGCCGGAGACCTTACCGTTGACCTGTCGGCAACAGCCATTGACGACGGAGAGACTCCCAACGACCCACCGCTGAGCGTTGACGGAGCAGACCTCAGCGATCCGGTAGTGGCGGTGACGTACTACAACTTGCAAGGACAGAAAATCCGCAAACCTGACCTCACCGGCATTTACATTGTAAAGAAAGTACATGCCTCAAAGAAAGTTGTGGCGAAAAAAGAATTGATAGTTAAGCATTAGCCGAAACTTGAGGAAGAGGAGGTGGACAAGGAGGTGAAAAAAGCCTCCTTGTCCTTTTTCTTTTTGCGGTAGAGTAGTTGTCAATTCGCTTAAATTGCTTACTTTTGTGCCCATAAGTGGCGATAGTTTTTATTACCTGTTTTTTTTGTAGCGGCCACAAAAAAAGTAGCTTATATCCAATTGCCGCCACTTTTCCATTGTTTTTCAACTATTTAAGAGGTTGGAAGTTTAAATTCATAACAAGTAGCTAAAAATTTATGTTCGATTTAGCAATTATAGGTGGCGGGCCTGCGGGCTACGTTGCCGCCGAGCGCGCCGGAGCCAAAGGGCTTAGCGTTGTATTATTCGAAAAGCGCGAGCTGGGCGGCGTGTGCCTCAACGAGGGCTGCATACCAACCAAGACGCTGCTCTACAGCGCCAAAGTTTACGATACCGCCGTCCACGGCGACAAGTACGGCGTGGATGCCAAGAGCGCCACCTTTGACTTTGGCAAAATTGTTGACCGCAAAAACAGGGTGGTGCGCAGGTTAGTAGCCGGCGTGGCCGCCAAGATGAAAGCGCACAAGGTTACCGTTGTCAAGGGCGAGGCCACCGTTGAGGGGCGCGGCGCCGGCGGCGTTGAGGTGGCCTGCAACGGCGAGCGGTACAGCGCGGCAAACCTGCTCATCTGCACCGGCTCCGAGGCGTTTGTGCCGCCCATACCCGGGCTTAAAGAGGCCGGCAGCGCTATCCTTACCAACCGCGAAATCCTTGCGCTCATCGAGCAGCCAAAGCGGCTGGTCATTATCGGTGGCGGCGTGATAGGCATGGAGTTTGCCAGCTTCTACAGCAGCCTCGGCACGGAGGTTACCGTGGTGGAGATGCTCCCCGAAATCTTAGGCGGGCTTGACCCCGAGCTGAGCGCCATGCTGCGCGACATCTACGCCAAGCGGGGCGTGAAGTTCAACCTCTCGTGCAGGGTAACCGAAGTCAGAGGGAGCGAGGTGGTGTACGTCAACCCGGAGGGCGTAGCGGCAAGCGCGGCGGGCGACAAAATACTCGTGAGCGTTGGCCGGAGGCCGGTTACGGGCGGCATCGGGCTGGAGAAGCTGGGCGTGGAGCTGCTCAAGGGCGGCGGCGTTAAGGTTGACGAACGGATGCGCACCAACATTCCCAACGTGTACGCCGCCGGCGACGTTACCGGATTTTCGCTTCTGGCGCACACCGCCAGCCGCGAGGGCGAGGTGGTGGTGAACAACATCACCGGCCGCCCCGACACCATGCGCTACAACGCCATTCCGGGCGTGGTGTACACCAACCCCGAGGTAGCGGGCGTGGGGCTTACCGAAGAAGCTGCCAAGGCCGGCAACGTTGACTACAGGGTGGCCAAGCTGCCCATGGCGTACGCCGGACGGTTTGTGGCGGAAAACGAAGGCGGCGCTGGCCTCTGCAAGGTGCTGACGGGCGCAAAGTACGGCGAAGTGCTCGGCGTGCACATGCTTGGAAATCCTGCGAGCGAAATGATATACGGAGCCTGCATGGCCATTGAGCAGGAGTTGACCGTCAAGGAGCTACAGGAGGTAGTATTTCCTCACCCCACCGTATCGGAAATATTTAAGGAGGTGGCGTTTTCCTCCTAAGAGATGCGAAATAAACAAAATATAGCAGTTTTATGATGTGTGGCAAAAGGTGTAATTCAAATTGTCGCTTTTGCTCATTCCGTAGGAATGAATCGCTCGGTAGAAAAGGCAACGTTCCGGTGGTTGTCGGCATCCCGTAGGGATGCATCCCTACGGG
>JAISAC010000135.1 GCA_031266935.1 Prevotellaceae bacterium | reverse complement strand
CCTACTGTCCCTACTGTCCCTACTGTCCCTACTGTCCCTACTGTCCCTACTGTCCCTACTGTCCCTACTGTCCCTACTGTCCCTACTGCCCCTACTGTCCCTACTGTCCCTACTGTCCCTACTGTCCCTACTGTCCCTAATGTCCCTACCGTCCCTACCGTCCCTACCGTCCCTACTGTCCCACCGCGCCCGTCATTCCGAGCGCAGCGAGGAATCTCCTCTTTACACCCACCGCGCTTGGGTAGCCTTTGAGCGTTGCCAGCAGGCATTCTACATTACCCTGCGTCAGGCGTATTTTTGAGCGTTGCCAGCAAAAAGCTCCACCATTTCTCAACGGAGCTTATCTCCACCCGCTCGTCGGGCGAGTGTGGGTTGAGGATGGTGGGGCCAAAGGAAATCATGTCAAGGTTGGGATACTTACCGCCCAGCAAGCCGCACTCAAGCCCTGCGTGAATGGCGCGTACGTACGGCGCTGCGCCGAACATCTTCTCGTACAAATCGCGCATCACGTTCAGTATGGCCGAGCTGGGGTTGGGCTTCCATCCGGGGTATCCTCCGGTGAAGCGGCTTGTTACGCCGGCAAGCGAAAATGCCGCTTTCATGCACTCCGACAAGTACGCTTTGGCGCTATCCACCGAGCTGCGGAGCAAGCACGAAGCCGACATTTTGCCTTCCCCTATCCTCACGATGGCAAGGTTGGTGGAGGTTTCAACAAGGCCGGGAATGGCGTCGCTCATGCGGACAACGCCGTCGGGGCAGGCCAGAATTGCGTTGAGCAGCCTGTCCTGGGGAGCGGGCTGCATCGCTTTACCCGGAGCGTTGGCTGGCTCAAGCGTTATCTTCATTTTTTGGATGTCCTCTACGCCGGCATACTCGTTGGCAATAGCTTTCGCCAGCTCCGCCACCTCCCGCTTTACAGCGTCAAGCGTCTCCAAAGTCGCTTTGGGAACAACGATGGTGGCAAAGGCTTCGCGCGGAATAGCGTTGCGCAGGTTACCTCCCTCAAGCGACACGAGCTGTACGCCGCAAATGTCGGTCAAGCGCCTCAGCACACGTGCGGCAAGCTTGTTGGCGTTAGCCCTTCCCAGCGCAATATCCACGCCGGAGTGTCCACCTTTCAGCCCCGTAATGCTGAGCTCGAAGGCAGCGCTGTCGGCAGCAACATCCTGCTGGTCGTAGTCAGCGCCGAAGCTGCCGTCCAAACCGCCGGCGCAGCCCACACACAGCTCGCCCTCATCCTCCGAGTCGAGGTTGAGCAAAATATCGCCCTGCAACCAGCCGGGCTGCATGGCCAGCGCACCGCTCATGCCCGTTTCCTCGTCGATGGTAAACAGCGCCTCGATGTTGGGGTGCTCAACGTCGGCAGCTTCGAGCACAGCCATAGCCGCCGCCACGCCAACGCCGTTGTCGGCTCCCAGCGTTGTGCCGTGCGCGCGAACAAACTCGCCGCTGATGTAGGCGTCGATGGGGTCGCGCTCGAAATCGTGCGCGGTATCGCTGTTTTTTTGCGGCACCATGTCGAGGTGCGCCTGCAAAATCACCGTCCTGCGCCCCTCCATACCCTTGGTGGCAGGCTTGCGAATAAGCACGTTGCCCGCAGCGTCAACGTCGGTGAACAGCCCCAACTGCCGGCCGAACGCAGCAACAAAATCTACCGCTTTGCGCTCCTTTTTCGACGGGCGCGGAATTTGCGTGAGGTCGTAAAAATGCTGCCACAGGCGGGCTGGCTGCAACGAAAGAATATCTTTTCCCATTTTCTTCTAAAGTTTTTAAGTTCAACAATTCAACGATTTTTTGAAGCATAAAGATAGTTAAATAAATGAGACCCGCAACTATATTTAACAATAACAAATGCTAATTAGTTGTATTGCAATGCGTTTTACGGGTATATTTGTATCTCGAAAGCAGGATATAGCCTGCAAAATCATAAAAAAATTATGGTACATTTCTAAAGTGTAGGGGGATAAAGCATGAAAAAGATAGGGGTAATGCTGCTGCTGCTGCTCTCAGCGATGGCGATGGCGACAACGGCAACGGCGCAAATCAAGTGGCATACGTTCGAAGAGGCGGTTGAGCTGTGCAAAAAGCAGCCAAAAAAAATCTTCATTGACGTATACACCGACTGGTGCGGGTGGTGCAAGGTGTACGACAAAAACACTTTCAGCAACCCCGAAATTGCCGAGTACATGAACCGGCACTTTTACGCCGTCAAGCTCAACGCCGAAGCTTACGACACCATCCGCTTCCAGGGCTATACCTTCGTAAATCCGGGCGGCAACGGGCGCCGCTCAACCCACACGCTGGCGGCTTCGCTGCTAAACGGAAATATGAGCTACCCAACGGTAGTGTTCATGAGCGAGCAGTTCCAGCTGCTGCACGTGCAGAACGGCTACCTCACGCCGGAGCAATTCGCCCCTTTCATGGTATACATCGGCGACACGTGGTACGACCCCAACAAAAACACTTCGTGGGAGAGCTTCACGAAAGATTTTAAGTGGCCGCTGGCAAAAAAGTAGCAATGAATTATGCTGTGCGCGGGCTATTTTTATGCTTTCCCCGTTACCTCCAATCTCCGTTTTCTTTGATGAGCATAATCAACCTGTCCACGGCGCGCTCCTGCTCAACGCCCGCCTCCATGCGCACCTTCCCTTTGTACAGCGATACGCGGCCGGGGCCTGCCCCCACGTAGCCGTAGTCTGCGTCGGCCATTTCGCCGGGGCCGTTCACGATGCACCCCATGATGGCAATTTTCAGCCCCTTGAGGTGAGCGGTTCGGGATTTTACCTCCTGCAAAGTTTGTTGCAGCTCAAAAAGCGTACGCCCGCAGCCCGGACAGGAGATGTACTCGGTCTTGCTGAAGCGAACACGGGCGGCCTGCAAAATGCCGAAGCTCGTGCCGACCAAGTCTATCGCTCTTGCGCAGCGGGTGAATGTTGCCTTTTGCTCAACCGCTTTTAGCGCGGTATCGCTCTGCTCCGTCTTCACGCTTGCCATAGCTTCTACGATGCTGGACGGCTGCGACAGCGACAGCATAATCCCGTCGCCAAAGCCGTCAATGAGCAGCGAGCCAAAATCGGCGGCGGCTTGCAGCTGAAGGGACTCGTAGTCGGCTTCGCTGTAAGCGCGGTGCAGCAGCACGGGGTTGGTAATGCCGTTTTTTTTCAGCTGAAAGAAAAATTTACGCTGCTCGCTCAGCGCTTTTGCCCCATTGTCTAGCGCAAGCACGAGCAGGGTATGCGGCTTGCTTTTCAGAAAAGCAAAAAAATCGGCGCCCGAAAAGCTGGGCTTGCAGTGCAGCAACTCTTCGCTTTCGTCGCTCAGGATGTGCAGGTTGTGCAGCGGGAAGCTGTCCACTTCGCTCATCCCAACGTATATCATATCGGGGGTGCTGTCGGAGCCTTTCCACGCCTGCCCGTCAAAAGTAAAGCCAAGCTGCTCAACATCCTTGCGCGTAACCAGCGGCAGGCGCGAGAGGTCGGCTGCCACCGCCACGGGGTTGTGCCCGCCAATGGGCGCAACGCTTGCAGGCGCCGATGCTCGCTTGGCGTAGCCAAAAAAATCATGCTCCGAGTTTTCGTACAAAGAGGAGGCGCGGCTTGCTTTTGCAGAGAAGTAGCGCACCAGCTTTTTTGCCACAGGAATCTCGCGCTGCGGCGCTTCGGTGAGCGATACGCGGATGGTGCCGCCCAGCCCGTCGGCCAGCAGCGCCCCTATGCCTACGGCCGATTTTATGCGCCCGTCTTCGCCTTCGCCGGCTTCGGTTACGCCAAGGTGCAGCGGGCAGCTCAGGCCTTCCTCTGCCATGCGCTGCGCCAGCAGCCGCGTGGCGTACACCATTACCCGCGTATTGCTTGACTTCATTGAGACGACCACGCTGGTAAAATTTTCGTCGCGGCAAATTTGCAAAAATTCCATTGCCGATGCTACCATGCCCTGCGGCGTGTCGCCGTACCGGTCCAACATGCGCGCGCTCAGCGAGCCGTGGTTAACGCCGATGCGCAGGGCTGTGCCGTGCTCCCTGCAAATGCCGAGCAGGCGGACAAATTTTTCGCGCAGCAGCGCCGGCTCGTCTACGCCGCTTGCCCTGTCCACAAAGTTGCCCGGGTTGATGCGCACCTTTTCTACGTACCGCGCGGCGACTTCGGCGGCGGCAGGGTTGAAGTGAATGTCGGCTATGAGCGGGATGTTGTAGCCCTGCTTCTTCAGCGCTGCTTTTATCTGCTGCAACGCCTCGGCCTCGCGCACGCCCTGCGCCGTGATGCGCACGTAGTCGGCGCCGGCTTTGGCAATGGCGATACACTGCGCCACGGTGGCCGGAACATCGAGCGTATTGGTGGTGGTCATTGATTGCAGGCGGACAGGATGCGCACCGCCAAGCGGGATGCCGCCTATATGTACTTCGGTAGATTTCAAGCGAATATAAGATTTCAGTAGCGGTTTAACTTTAAAATTCGGAGCCTTAAAAAGGCGTTTTGATTTCCCAATAGCCTGTTTTGTCAGAGCGAACGCGCGAGATGTAGCCGGCTTGCTTTAGCCGCTTTATCATTCTCTTAACGGTGGCTCGGGAGCGCCCCGTTTTCTCAACCAGCTTATCGTAACTTATATGAGGATTGGCTTTGAGCAGCGCCAATACGTCAAAAGAATTTACAGGGTCATTTACAGGGTCATTTTTTGTAATTACAGGGTCAAGCTCTGTATTTACAGGGTCATTTTTTGTAATATCTGCTTCTACTGCGCCGCCAACATATTTGAGCATTGCATTTTCAATCGCATCAAGCATAAAATCAATAAACGGTCGGCAATCTACTACCCCATCTTTGCTGTGCGACCGCTGCAACGCCTCGTAATACTTTGCCTGATTGCGATAAATCATTGTTTCCACAGGCAGCCATTCAAAAAGTTCATTCCACCTTGTGAGAACAAGCGTTTGCCAAAGCCGCCCAATTCTTCCATTGCCGTCACGGAAAGGGTGAATATGCTCTACCATAAAGTGCACTGCCAAGCTTTTGATAAGCGGGTGCATATCGGTGGCTTTGCCCCATTCGAGTAAATCGGATACTAATGACGGAATTTCCCTGAAATCGGCCCCGGAGTGTAAGATTTCTCCCTTGCTATTAACAACCGCCACGCCAACAGTGCGGAATTGCCCCGATTCCTGAACGAGATTGCTTGTAATAAAGCTGTGCGCTTTTAGAAAATCTTCAACGCTGTAGGGGTCTAAATCGGGTATTTGCTCATAAGCGGCAAAGGCGTTTTTTACCTCCTTTATATCGTGAAGCGGCGCAAAAACCACTTTCCCGTTAATAACGTCAAAAACCTGCTGCGCAGTAAGCCGGTTACCCTCAATAGCCGTTGTTGAGCCGATGGACAAAATTCGGCTTGTTTTCCGCAGGTGCAGCACATCTTCCGATTGCTCTTCTGTAATTTTTACCCGCTCCAAAAGAGCATAAATTTCCCCTATCTGTTCGTGCCACAATGGATTATTTGTGAAAAAATTGTCCATCTCAAAAAAAAACTTCTAAAAGATTTTCCGCGTTACGCTGAATGAGATAATTACCTGCATTGGCATGGATTCGTACAAAAATCGTTCCGGGCTGATGGTCGGCTTATAGAGGTACGACATGCTCGCCATGTACCGCGCGTCAAGCGAAAAGTTGGTTTTACCGGCGTTCAGGCCAAAGCCAAGGCCGCCCCCCACGCCGTACTCAAATCCGTTGAAGTGGCCGTACGAGAATGTTTCGCGTACCTGCCTTCCGCCGGCTTCGTATTTCTGCGTATTTCTGAGGTAGTACGCCCCGTAGGCCACGCCGGTTATCAGCAGGCTGAATTGCCGGTACAGCGGGATGCGGGCCTGCATTACCAAGGGCAGCTCCAGCACCTGCGACCTGCGCGTTGTTACGGCTCCCGCCGCCGTATCTTCGCTAACGATGGGGCGAGTGTTCATGGAGTAGCTGCGCTCGGCGTAGCCAAATTCTATCATCAAATTCATGTACCGCTCGTAACCCTGCGCTTCGCTGTTGCAGTAGCCAAACAGCAGCGAGGCGTTAACGGGCGTTACGCCTTTTTTTTCGTCCTGATGCGGCATAAAGTACAGCATTGTCAGCCCGGCGCCGTAGCGCGCGCCAACGTACATTTCGGCGTAAGCGGTTGCGCTGCCTGCAAGGTAAAGCGCCAGGGATAGTATAAAAATTTTGCGAAACAAAATACAGCCAAAAATTCAAAAAGGTTACTAATCGTTGCTTTTATCCGGAAACAGGGTTTTCAAGTTCACATCCAGCTCTACATCCCAGCCTTGCTTGAGCTCAAAGGTGGTTTTTTCGGGGTCATCTCTCAAGAACGTGGCGTACTCCGGCTGAATGTGCTCAAAATAATTCCCCGTATCCCACTTGCCGTTGCCGTTATCGTCCTTGATTACGCGGATGCAGTAGGTACCCGGAGTGATGTAAAGGAACATCAATTTTTTGTCTTCGCTCAGCAGCAGCTGGCGGGCTATGGCCTGACCTTTTGCGTCGGTGAGCTGCACCACGTAGGCGCTACCCTCGGTTTGGGTGAAGTTGAGCGTCAGCTTCGACATGTTGTCGGGGTTTACCGTCGTGAAAGTTCCCCGTATGGTGTCGTTGGTTTGCGCGTAAACATCCCAGTAAGCGGAGGGCAGCATCGTGTAGCGGTAGGTTGTCATCTCCTTCCAGCCGGCAACAACGCTGTAGCGGCGCAGCCTGAGCGAATCGCGCACCAGCGAGAAGCTCACGTTGATGTACGACGAGTCTTTGGTTCTCGGGTTCACCTGCAGCTCCTCAAACGTTATCAGGTCGGAGTTCAGCGCTATCGGCAGCGCGTCGAAGGAGAGCGAGGCGTTCCCTATCGGGCTGGCGGAAGCGGTGCCGAAGTTTGGCTTCAGCGTCCAGTGGGCGGGCTTTTTGGGGGTTGTATCAACAGCTTCTTCGGTACCTATAAGGCGGTTGAACAGCCCGCCTATGCCCGACGATTTTTCTTTTTTATCCTTATCGGGAGTATCCTGCTTTTTTTTATCGGTAAAAATCAGCCGTCGCTTTTCCGCAAAAGGGCTTAGCTGGCCGAGCGTATCCGTTCTGAGGTACGTAAAGCGTAGCTGCATGGTATCGGGAACGCGCGCCGCCGTATCGGCAAACCAGTAGGTAATGGTATCGCGCTTGGCGCTGTACTCCGGCACGAGCGTTGACACATCCACGCTGTCAATGGTAAGGCTGTCAATGACAGGAAAAGGCGCGTTGAAGGTAAACTTGAGCGCTCGCTGCTGCGTACGCTCACACGCGATGAGGTACTGCGTTGCGAAGTCTTCGGCAAACATGCGCAGCACCAGCTGCAGGTCGTGCTCCTCGTGGTGGTGCCCCAAAGAGTCGTCGTCGTGCCACTGCAGCAGCGGGACAGGCTCTACCGCAATGTCGAGAAACCCGATAGCTTCCTGCCCTCTGTCGTACCGGTAATTTTTGTTGCCGTCGGCTATGGCCAGCATTTTGTAGGGTTTGCCTTTCAGGTTGCTTGCCAGAAATACGCCTTTTTCGTTGGGGCGGGTAACGTTGTCGGGGCGTTGCTTCAGCACCACGCTGTCCTCCATATTTTCGTAGAGGTACACCAGCACGTTGCTTGCAGGCTGGTCGGTGTATGCGTCGAGCGCCAGCCCCTCAACGCTCAGCGTGTCGAGCCATGCGCCGGTGGAGAACGAAAAGCGGTAGGGGTCGTAGGGGTTGCCCTCGTTGTTGTCAACAATGGAGGTGCCAAAGTCGAGCAGGTAGGTCGTGCTGTCGCGCAGCGGGCTGTTAAAGTCAACCTGCACGCGCTTGCCGCGAATGTTGAGCGACGGGCGCTTTTCGGGAGGCGGCGACATGAGGAAGTGCTTATCGGCTTCCTTAAGCTGCACGTACTCGTTGAAGTAAATAGATACTCGCTTTTTGTTGAAGTTCAGCGCACCTTGCTCCGGCTGCGTTTTGAGCAGAATGGGAGGGGCCGAATCCCTTGGGCCTCCGCCGGGGTGGGCTATGCGCGCGCAGCCGGTGAGCGAGGTAAGGTACAGCCATGCTGCCGCTGCTGCTCCAAGCAGGCATAGAGAAACCGATAAATAGCCGTTTTTTTGCATACCAAGGTAGAGAAATACGGCGCACCTGTACATCAGATTTACCGCTAACGCCAACATTATATAGTAGCAAACCGGCTGCTCAAAACCTTGAACAGCCGGTTTGCTACTGCATGTGAGAGCGGAAAACGAGACTCGAACTCGCGACCCCAACCTTGGCAAGGTTGTGCTCTACCAACTGAGCTATTTCCGCATGGTTTACAAAAACGGGATACAAAGGTAAGAATTTTTTACATCTAACAAAATCCCGTTTTTGTAAAGCTACAACCTGAAATCTATAATATCTTGATAATTATTACATTAAATGAACATTTATAGAAGGTTAAGGATGCTTATATACTTATAATTCTGCTGAATCACAGCGCTTAAGGGGTGTAATTCAAATTGTCGCTTTTGCTCATTCCGTAGGAATGAATCGCTCGGTAGAAAAGAAAATGTTCCGGTAGGGTTGTCGGCATCCTGTAAGGATGCATCCCTACGGGATGCCAAAGAGAGGCGCCATTCGTGTTTTCTACCGAGCGATAATCCCTACGGGATTATTTAAAGCGACAATTTGAAATGCACCCGCGCTTAAGCTATTTCTTTTTTGCTTTTCCGGTTTCGGCTGCCGTGAGGGATTCTATGTGCTCTACGAGCTGCTTTGCAATTGCGTTGTTGGGGTTTATCTCCAATATTTTGGTGCAGTACGCAATGACCTGCGCCTTATCCTCGTCCTTGCCGTTGGCGTCAAATTGCAGGTAGTAGTAGTAGCTAAGGTACTGGTAAATCTCCAGCAGCTCTCTGCGGTAGGTTTGCTCGGGATTTTCCTTCAGTAAGATAAGGCCGAGCAGCGCCTCGTAGTGCGGCTTGGCTAAGCCTTTGGACGTTTCGGGGTCCAGCGAAGCGTTGACCCTCGACCGGTACAGAAATCCCAGCGTATTGTCGGGAATACGCGCTGTAATGACGCCAAAAGTTGTATCGGCTTTCACCAAGTATTCGCTCGCCTTGTTGACCGCGTAGAGCGAATCAACGGTGGTATCGCGCATAATGGTGGTGGCAGCCTTGTACAGGTATGTTCCCATGGTGTAGTAGTCTTTTGTATCTGCCTGCCCCTCCATTGCCTCAATGTGCATATCGTAGTAGTCGGCGCCAACGCCCGGATACCCGGCCTTGTTGAGCTGGTCGCCGATTTTTTTGTACAGCTCCAGCTTCTCCGGCGAGGCTTCAATGGCCTTGGCGTACTGCTCTTTTGCCTTGTCAACCAACTTATTAAATACAAGAAAATCTCCATAGGTGGTATAATCGCGGGGAATGTACTTGTTATTTTCGGTGGGCAGGGAGAAGAATTTTTCGGCTATGGACAGGCCGTTGGCGTAATCCTGCGTTTCCAGCGCGCTGTACATTCTCAGCCTGTTCAAAACAAAGTTGAGCGCATCCCGCTGAAGCCCCTTGTCAATTAGCGTTGCCGCCTCGTCGTAGCGCTGGGAGAAGAAGAGCGCGGCGGCGTAATCGGTCAGCTCGCCAACGCTGCTCACGTTGATGTTGAAAGATTTTTCGTGTATGGCTATGGCGCGGGCGTAGTGGCCTACGTTGTAGAAAGCTCGTGCCATGTACCTGTCCGTCAGCGGATAGGTAGAGTCTATCTCCATCACGGTGGTCAGCCGCTCTATGGCGAAGCTCGGGTTGATGTCGGCGTAGATTTGCGCTGCCTTGATGTAGGGCACAAGGTAATTGGCGTTGAGGTTTATGGCCTGCTCGTACTCTCCGGCAGCTCCGCCAACGTTGTCCTTACTTTTCAGAATATCGCCGCGCAGCATGGGCACCAGCGGAGAATTTTTGCCCGCTTTTTCTGCGCTGCCGAGCGCTTTTTCGTACATGGCAGGTATGCCGGCATCGTAGTACACCTTTGCAATGGCTATCAAAACTTCAACATTTTTCTTGCTCGCCTTCTCCTTCGAAATATCCGTCAGCGCCTTGATGCCGACTTTCTGGTCGGCCTTCAGCAAAAACTTTGCCAGCCCAACCCTGTTGAGCGGGTACTCGGGGTTGGCGGCCAAGCCTTTTTCGTAGTAGCTTCTTGCCAGCGTGGTATCGCCCCTCGCGTAGGCAATTTCGCCAAGGTAGTAGTTCGATTCCGCAGGGTCTTCATCTAACCTGCTCTCAAAAATTTCTTTTGCTTTGTCAAGCTGTCCGGTGAGAAAGTAATCTACGCCGAGGTTTTGGGCAAACGCTGCCGGTCCAAGCAGCACGCCGAGGCATAAGCTAATAAGGTATTTCTTCATTTTTTTTGTTTAATTTTTGATGTGATAAAGATTGAAATTAACTGAAACTTGTAGCCTGAAATTTGTAACCTGAAATTAAAAATGCTCCTTTATCTGCACTGTCCGTAGCGGCTTGGTAGCCGGCACCAACCCCGATTTGAGGATAATGCGCTGCCCGCGGTCGCTTGCCAGGAAGTTGGTGAAGCCCGACAGGAGCGTTCCCCTTAAATCGGTAAGCACCACATATACGTCGCGCGTAAGCGGGTAGCTGCGCAGGTACAGGTAGGCAGGATAGGGCTTGTAGCTGCTGCTGTACGTGGCAGGGTGCGTTTCGCTGACCGCCATAACCCGTATCCGGCTGTTGAAGCTCAGCTGGGTAGAATCGTGCGGATTGCTAATCCAGTTAACGCCAATAATGCCCAGCGCGTTGGGGGTTTGAATCACGTAGTCCAGCACAGCCTGATTGTTCTTCATGGCGTGCAGCCGGTTGTCGGCCAGCGGCTCGCGGCACACCGAATCTCTTATGAAGTGCACCGTGCTGGAGGTCGGATTGTCGAACACCACAAGTATATCGCCCAGCTTCGACGAGGCGCTGAGCTGCTTCCACGAGGTTACTTTGCCCGTCATCACATCGCGCAGCGTTTGGAGGCTGATGAGCGAATCGCGGTTGCTTTTGTGCACAATAAGCGCTATGCCGTCCACGCCTATCTTCTGCGACCGCGGCGCCAGCTGCCGGTTGCCGGCGGTAATCCTCTGCTTCTCGGCCTCGGTCAAATCCCGCGCAAGGATGGCAAGCCTCACGCTGTCTTGCAGCAGCAGCTCCACCGCTTCTCTTTCGCTGGTATAGATGGGCAGCAAAAATGCTTTTTGGTTGAGCGCCTCAAAAACATCCACCTCCTCCTGGGCTATGTTGCCGTAGCAGTCGTCGCTTACCAGCGTAGCAACGCCGCTTGTAGGCGTATCCGTACGGGTGATTTTTTTCCGGTTGCAGCCCGCACAAACCACAAAAATACATATAAAAATTAAAATTCTACTCATCACGCTCACTGTTTTTATTCATTATCACGCATTAAATTTATGCTGCCCGTAGATTTATACACCCTGTAGCCACGCATAACGCCATAGGCGAGCATAATTACTCCAAAGATAATACGTATCAGCAGATTTTTGTCATTCTCCTTATCGTTGTTTTCGTTGTAGCGAATAAGCACCGGCGTAAACAGCACGAGGTAGGCAATACCTACGTAGGCGAGCGACATAAACACTCCCCAAATCAAGCGGAACGATGGCTTACCTTTCTCCATTTTTAGATTTCAGGCGTTAGAGTTTAAGCGACGCACCAAGCTTCAACAGCTTGGAGCAAGGTTGCAAAGATAAAAAAAAGTTTTAAATCGGAAACGCTTCACGGCAAATGTTCTGAAAAAAGTTGGCAGGTTTGTAAAGTTTACCCCGACCGCAAAGCTACCAAAGAGGCAAAGTATTAATAAAATCTTTTTCATTAGAGTTTATATTCAATAGTTGATGGCGTTTCAAACTAACTGATAAAGCTTGAGAGAGTTCATAACTTTTTGGAAACTTGTAGCCGGAAGAAAGTTTTGGGAGAAAAAGATCGCTTAACTTTGCCTTAACTTTGCAGCGCTATCCGCTTCCGGAAGCGAGTATCCATCCGGATAGCGCGGCTCATTGGCGGACCCAAATTTTCCTCAACACCATAAAAATGAAAAGAATTATTTCGCTAAAGCGGTTGGCAGCGTCCCTTGCAGCCGTGCAGCCGCTCCTGCTGCTGCTTGCGGCAAGCCTCAGCTGCCACGCGCAGCCCGCCGACGATATGGTCTGGCCGGATTCCCTCAACACCGCTAAGGATGCTGACTACCTAACGGAGGACGAAAAGGGTGTGATTTACGAGATGAATAAAGTTCGCACCAACCCTAAACTCTACGTTGAGTACATAAAGCGCGAGAGGTCTTTTTACAGCAGCAACCGCATTGAGAGGCCGGGGCAGGTAGCTGTCCTCACGCAGGAGGGCGTTGCGGCGGTTGACGAGTGCATTGCGGCGCTGCAAAAAGCTCAGCCGACGGGCATAATACGGCCTAACAAAAACCTCGGCAAGGCGGCGCAGCTGCTGGCAAGCTACCAATCCAAAACCGGAAAAACGGGGCATACCGGGAGCAACGGGAGCACCATAAGCGACCGCATAACGCGCTACTGCACGGAGATGAACGATAACTTTGGCTACGGCTACGGCATTACCTTTGGGGAAAACATCAGCTACGGCAGCAGCAAGTCGCAGGGCATCGTCGTACAGCTGCTCATAGACGACGGCGTACCGTCGCGGGGGCACAGGGCAAACATCATGAAGCCGGACTTCAACGCCGCCGGCGTAGCCATTGATACGCACCCTCGCTACAGGCATCTGTGCGTGATTGACTATGCATTTCTGGTTTACAGGCCGTAAAAGCTACGCTTGGCGCTATTCCTCCTCCTTGAAAAACAGCTGATAAAAGTATAATCCTGTTTCCTCGTCGTATCCGCGGGAGATGTACTCCCGCTTGCCGTGCACGTAAATGTGGAAGTTCTTGTCGAGTTTTATCACGCTTTTCAGCGCCCGCGCCTGCCTTTTCACGGCGGCCTCCGAGATGTCAAAGCGCTCCGGCAGCTTGTCGTCGCTGTCGCGGTCAAGCTCGTGCCGGTAGCTTTTGAAGCTCTCAATGGCCTTTGGGTCGGCAATGACCTCGCGGGCAAACTCGTCAGCGTCAAAGCTGTCGTTCCCCTTAAAAAAGTTTACCGACTTGTTGAGCATGTCGGCCTGGTCGGCCTTGGTAACCTCAAACGTTTCGGGGAGGCGCTGCGTAACAAAATTTTTGCAGAGCGATATCGCTTGCTGCGTTCTGAAAAAATCGTCCTTGCGCTGCACGGCGTTCAGGAAGCAGTCCGTCCAGTACTGCTCCTCGCCGGCGCTCCGGCTGCTGCCGGCTATGGCGACCAGGAATCCGTTTTCGCGCTCGGCGTTGAAAACGAGGCAGCCTCTGTCCATCTTGCTGATGCTGATGCCGCTGTCGGCGCTTACGTCGAAAGATTCGCCGCGCGGAAATACCTTCAGAAAAGCCTCCTGATTTTCGGATTTAAACAGCCCCACGGCGTCCAGCGCTTCGCCGTCCAGCATGCAGCCCTTGAGGTAGGCAACAAAAAAGTCGCCGCCTTTTACCTTTGCGCCGCTGCCCTGCTCGTACAGGTGCTTGGCCAGCGCCGCCGACTGCTCCGTCAGCGTATCGGGGTTGTCAAAAATGGCGCAGATGCAGCCGTACGCCACGCTTGGCGCGGCAGCGTCGCCTTCGCGCGGCAGGTTGTAGTACTCCTGCCCCTTGAACGGCGATAAAAAGTAGCGCAGCAGCAGGTCGCCTGTTTCGCTGCTCACGCTTAGCGGCGCGGCCGAGAGTAGCATACCCTCGCCGCTGGCTTTGCTGCCCACGCGGTGCACTATGGCTTCCTGCAGAATGGTGTTGTCGCCTGTAATCATGTTGTCGCTTGTTATCATGGCTATACCAGATGAAACTTTTCGCCTACCACCACCTTGATTTTCTTGGGCACAAGCTCAAAGGTGAAAGGAGAATATCCGCAGGCCTCGCCGTCAATCTCAATGGGGCTTGGCGGGTACGAGGCAATGGAGATGTTTTTGCCTTGCATGGCCCTTACCTTGTAAAAGTTGTAGATGGTGCCGTTGTATAGCCGCCGGAAGTTGGCAAAAAATCGGTATAGGCTCATTTTGCGTATCAGCGTGATGTCCATCAGGCCGTCGTCAACCACGGCGGCAGGCATTTGCAGCATCCCGCCGCCGTTGTACTTCCCCACGCCCACGGCGCCGCTGAACAGCCGCCCGTCAAAAAAATCTTCGCCGTCAACGGCTACAACGAAGCGCTTGGCGCGATACCGGAACAGCGTAACCACCGCGCTGGACAGGTAGAGCCACGTTCCCGTCCGCCCTGCCTCCTTTAGCCGGTTGAAGCGGCGGTTGACCATAGCGTCAAAGCCAACGCCCGAAACGTTGGCCATGTAGCGCGTTTGCTTTACGCGCGCCTCCTCGAAGGTGATTTTGCCAACATCCTGCAGGATTGTTTGCTCGCGGCAGATGCTGTGCACGGCGTCGGTGTAGGTGCGCGGGATGCCCAGCATGCGCACCCAGTCGTTGCCCGTGCCCACGGGGATTACGGACAGCGTTATCTCGCACGGCGGCGCCTGCCGTTGGATAAAAAGCCCGTTCACCACCTCGTTCACCGTGCCGTCGCCTCCCACCACCACAATCTTGCGGAAGCCGTCGTTCACCGCCTTGACGGTAAGCTCCACCGCATGGAATTTTTTTTCGGTAAACACGCAGGTAAAGTCCACGCCGCTAAAGTTGAGGCGGTTTGAAATATCAGGCCAGTCGCGCAGCCCGTGGCCGCGACCCGCCTTGGGGTTGACAATGACCATCCAGCGGGATAATTTTTCGGTAGCAGACATAATCATAATAATGTTAGATAACTCTAGGCAGCGAATGTAGCTGCGGCGATGATAATAGGAATTTTTTTCATGCCGCGGGTGTTTTTATGTAGTTATCTTATAGCTTAAATACGATTTCCTTTTCCTCGTCCGTAAACAATTTTGAACTTCTAACGGCGAGTAGCAGGCGATCCAAATCGTCAGGCGTAAGCTCGCCCCTGTACGCTGCGGCTCCACTTTTCAGGCGCGCTGTCAGCTCATTTTTGGGTATGGTGGTCAGCTCGTGCGCACCGATAAACGAGCCGTGCTTTAGAAAATCCGGATAGCCATCGTGCTTAATATACATTTGCATGGCCATACGCTCAGGGTTGGCGGCAACGTATCGGTTTACGTTGGAGTTAATGTAGAAGTACCCCACCTCTTGCGCTTCATTCTCTCCCATTACCAAAAAAAATTTAGGGTGGTCGATGTGCTTAAATGCGCCGGATATGAATATAGCGCCCCTTTTTACCATTGAGCTATACAGCGCATCAGTTAGCTCCATATCCTGCCATCGCTTTTGATGCGTTTATATTCTCCGTAATGTGTGCAATGTACCCCTCATCATCAATGCCCGCCTCCCGCATAATATCCTCCAGCGCTATCGGCTTATCGTCGATAGCGGCGTTCCATGCGTAAGCGTGGGATATTTGCGTAAGCTGGTTAAACGATAGCCCGCCGTAGCGAGCGATTGCCTCGCTCAACTTTTCCACGTCCGATGGGGATATTAGGCGCGGGTTGTAGTCCCGTAGCGGCTTTATGTGGTACTTATCGCTTCCGATTGTCGAAACGCCGGATAGCAACCCCGTAGCGTTTTCGCAGCGTAGCGCTTTAAGACCGTCGTAGATGCGGGTCGGAACGGGGCCGTTTTCCATCTTAATGTAGGTGTCGCCGGTGATAACCCTTCCGTATGCTGCGAGGTGGTCGCGGTCGGCAAAGTAGAGTATCTTAACGATTTTGTGAAAATCCTTATTTTCTACCCTGTTGGCGACGAACAATGTAGCCTCTACGGCTTTTTTTGCATTGAAAATTGGCGTTGTCATGGTTATTACTGTATTAGCGTAAGGTAAAAATCTTTTTTCATGCGCTATGGCCTGCGCTACCCGCCTCCGCAACGTTGATGCCCTTTAGCTTGAGATACCTGTCGCGTATGGGTATCCAGAATACCGGCGCGTAGTACGCGAGCGGATTGCCGTCTGTGTAGGCAAGGAGCTTCATCTTTTCCACGTTGCTCTTGCCGATGAACGTCTCCAAGCTTACCAGCGCCGTTTCGAAAATGTACTTCTGAATATCGTAGGCGTTCTGACTGTGCACGTTGGTCTCAATGTTTTCCGCTATTTTATCCCAATTTTTATCTATCATCTCCCCTGCGCCAAAGTCGGCGTACAATTTTTCCCCCAGCTCGGTAAGCGACATAGGGCTACGGCGCTGCACCACCTCCTGCCCGCGCACTCGCCCATGGGCCGACTCATGCTTCAGCGCAAGGCTTGCGTTCATTACGGACAGCTCCTTGTGAATACCGTAAATGTGCTCATCTACCTTGTCAATACGGCTATCAAGCCGTTTGGAAACGCTGTCGATGCGGCTATCAAGCTGTTTGGAAACGCTGTCGATGCGGCTATCAAGCCGTTTGGAAACGCTCTCTATCGTCGTGTTTATCCTGTTGTACGTGCCTTCTATCGCCGCGTTTATCCTGTTGTACGTGCCCTCTACCGACGCTTCTGTTTTTTCGTTGGAGATGCGTATTTCGGTTATTTTTTTCGTTACCCAGTGCACGAGGTAAACCACCACCCCTACCAGCGCAAAGGCGGAGGCAAACGAGCCTGCCGGTGAGCGTAGTATTTCTGCTATCAGTTCAAACATGGCGTATTTTTTTATAGTTGTTGTGTAGAAGTTCCGCAAAGTGTCCACACGGCTTTAATACGGACTTGGGGCAGAGTTTAGATAGCGTTTAAAGCGCGTCTCCATACCGCAAAGGTAGCTATCAGGGAGTGATTTAGCAAATGTTTCAACGAAAAAGGCCGCTACAACTCTCTTAATCGACTGTGCTTCAAAGTAGCTGATCATGCACCCCATTTTCTTAGCTTGTTTTTACAGCGCTGATATTACAGCGCCAATTACAGCGCCGACTATAGTAGCGATTATCGCAAAGATTGCTATGGTTTTATTTTGCTTATGCCTATTTCTTTCTTCTAATTCTCTTGTCTCTTTTTCTATCGCTTCTTTGTCTTCTTTTTTTATTCTTTCCTCCCTAAAGTCGGACATGTCCGATACATGCTTATCCATTTCGTTGCTATATTCAAGAAGTTGATTGGAAAATTCGTGGCAGCGGCTGAAATCCTTCTCCGCTTCCTCAAGGTCGGAGGCATTGTGCGCTTCATCTGCATCATGCGTTTCCAAATCCTGCACCTTGTCATCACCCGAATGCCTCGCTTTGTAGCCCGCAAGGCCTTCTTGAATTTCGATAATTTTGGCGCGTATTCCTTTGCTGTAGTAATCGGGGAATCCATTCTTAATATCGCTTGGCTTGAAGTACGCAATGGTATTGTTAATGTAATATATGCAATTTGTGCAAAGCAACTCGTATGCATCGTGCCCTGCTCTCATCAGGTGGCTCTTTGCGCCCTGATACTGCCGCTCCACTTCGTCGGTGTCGTTCTTGCTCGTTACCATTTTCATTACATGATCGTAAGCATTTCTAACCTCGTTATGGGGGCCTAGGTAGGAGTTATTTCCCTTATTGTATTTTTCGAGAAATATTATAACCTTTTTGGTCAGCTTGTATTGTTCCGCTATCTCGTCCAGCCTTTTGATAAAGTACGCTTGCTGTTCGGTCATTTCAGGGCATTTTTAGGTGTGCAACTTCATCAACAAAGTTGGCGGTTTCCCTCACCGTTAGCATCCTCCCGTTCATCAGGTTGACGTTCCCCCTCAAGCGCTCGGTATTGATTTTTTCGCGATCCTCAAAGCTCGAAAATGGGATGTTCATTACATCCTTTGTACCCGTTGCGGCAAAAATCGCATCGTCAAGCGACTTTCTGTAGTCCGCAATTTCATTAAGCGTGTTTGTGTTTTCCATAGCTGTTCCTTTATCTTAGTGATGTTTTCTTAGCTTGTTGGTTTAGTGGATATAAAATTGCTTGTAGGCAAAGGTAATAATTTTTTTTCCTTCTGCAAAGGCAGGATTCTTTGTAAATATTTGAGGTTTTGCATTTGTTAATAAAATTATAGGGCGGATTATGAGGCATAATTGAAGTTTTATTGCTATACTTGCAGGATATTTTGAACTCGGAAGAATTCCGCTATTGGGTTAACAGAAAATAGGAAAAACAAATGGCAAAAGTAGTTGCAATTGCAAACCAAAAGGGCGGCGTAGGCAAAACCACCACCGCCATCAACTTGTCGGCAAGCCTTGCTGTGCTCGAAAAGCGTGTACTGCTCATAGACGCCGACCCCCAGGCAAACGCTACAAGCGGCTTGGGATTTGAAGAAAAAAACGTAAAGACAACCATCTACGAGTGCATGGTGGACGACGCCAACCCGAACGACGCCATCCTGCAAACAGAGCTTAAATATCTGCACCTGCTGCCGTCGCGCGTGGACCTTGTAGGCGCGGAGCTGGAGCTGGTGGACAGACCAAGCCGCGAAGTCGTGCTGAAAGGCGTGGTGGCGCAGCTGCAATCTGCGTACGACTATATCTTTATTGACTGCCTGCCGTCGCTGGGGCTTATTGCGCTCAACGCGCTCACTACGGCCAACTCGGTAATTATCCCCATACAGTGCGAGTTCTATGCGCTCGACGGCTTGAGCAAGCTCCTCAACACCATTCGCATGGTGCAGGGACGCCTGAACCCGGGGCTGGGCATCGAAGGTTTTTTGCTCACCATGTACGACGCCCGCATGAAGCTGGCCAACCAGGTGGTAGAGGAGGTCCGATCCCATTTTGAGAGTATGGCCTTTGAAACCATTATAGCGCGGAACGTGAAGCTGAGCGAAGCCCCGTCGTTTGGAAAACCCGTCATCCTCTACGATGCGCAGTCAAACGGAAGCATTGGGTACTTAAACCTTGCCCGTGAGTTTTTGCAGCGCAACAACGATACCGCCATTAATAACGAAGATAAACAGATATAAATCACTCTATGGCTAAAGATGTAAAAAGGTTGGGGAAAGGATTAGGCGCGCTGCTTGACGGGCAAACGGTATCGCGCGGCCCGGTGGCGGCGGCGGCGGCTGCTACCGCCGTCGCCGCCACCGGCGGCGGCGACGGTGAGGAGGAGCAACCCGCAGAAGCGCCTGCTGCTGTAAAATCGGCGCTGGTAAAGGAAATCCCTTTATCGCAGATAGCGCCTAACCCCCAGCAGCCGCGCTCCAAGTTCGATGAGGAGTCGCTGGAGGAGCTCGCCAACTCAATTAAGCAGCTGGGGATTATACAGCCCGTCACGGTGCGCGTTGTAGATACCGACAGGTATCAAATCATTAGCGGAGAGCGCCGCTACCGGGCGTCAAAAATGCTCGGCTACGAAGCCATTCCCGCCTACGTGCGCGAGGCCAACGATAGCGACAGCCTGCTCATGGCGCTGATTGAAAACATTCAGCGTACCGACCTCGACGCTATGGAGGTGGCGCTAAGCTACCAGCGCTTAGTTGACGAGCTGAGCCTCACGCAGGAAGAAATCAGCGAAAAGGTGGGCAAAAAGCGCTCTACCGTTGCAAACTACCTGAGGCTGCTAAAGCTGCCGGACGAAATACAGCGGGCTATTCGCGACCAGCTCATCTCGATGGGGCACGCCCGCGCGCTGGTTAACGTGAGCGGCGTTATGCAGCAGGTGAGCATAGCCAAAAAGATTGTAGAGCAAGGGCTATCGGTGCGGCAGGTGGAGGAGCTGGTGAAGCAGCTCGACAAGCCGAAAGCGGAAAAAAATCTGCCCCTCCCCGACGACGACGACGACAGCGAGAAAATTTCGGAACCGCTGTTCAAGCTGGTCGAAAGTATGGAAAAATACTTCAACGGCAAGGTGAACATTAAGCGTGGAGCAAACGGCGGCGCCAAGCTTACCATTGACCTGAAAACGGACGATGACGTCAAAAGCGCCGTTGACAGGATGAGCCAACTTGTAAACGATTTTACGGCTTAACAGCCAACGTCCGCCCTGAAAGTTTTGAAGCAGTTGAAGCAGATAAAGTGTTTATGTAAGGTGAGAAGCTACGCTGCCGCGGCGCTGCTGATGTCGGCAATGCTTTTGCCGCAGGCTGTCCGTGGGCAGAATGTTCGGGCAGCCGATAGCGTCGTCGTAACGCACTCACCGGCGCGCGCGGCGCTCTACTCGACCCTGCTGCCCGGGCTGGGGCAGGCGTACAACCGGAGCTACTGGAAGCTCCCGCTGGTGTATGGAGGGTTTGCGGCCTTTGGGTATTTCATTCAGAGCAACAACTTTCGCTACAACCTGTACCGCGACGCCTACACCATCAAGTATGCCGTTGCGCAGCTCAAAACGGATGACCCGGAGTACGAAACCAAAAAAGCTGCGCTGGAGCAAAACCTGTACAGCATGTTCCTCAACGTACCAATGGACAGGTTGCAGTACTACAAAAACTCCTACCGCCGCGACCGTGATTTTTTTATCATCATGACGATACTCTTTTACGGAATAACCATTATTGACGCTACGGTAGATGCTCACCTTTTTACCTACGATGTGAGCAACGATTTGTCATTCAGGCTGCAACCCTACGCCGAAGGTTGCAACGCTTTCTCAATGCAATCTAACCCGCACGTAGGCCTGAATCTTAGCATAACATTTTAGAAAGTAAACAAAAAAAATTTTTAAGTATGATGCGTTTCCTATTTGCTTTGTCTTTTTTCTTGACGGTTTCCTTGACATTTGTCTTGACATTTTCGTTCTTACCCCGCGTATGGGCAGCTCCCGAAGCGTATGGCCGCGCCCCCCATGCAACGGCTACCGGCAGCGCGCTCGGCGATATTGCAGAGGATTTTGATGAGGATACCACTCTTGCCGTGCAGCCGGACGATATAGTAGAGGCAACCGAGCTGCTCGCCGAGGAGCCGGTAACGCCTGCCGTGGTGTCGGATTCGATATACATTGCCCGCCTCCGGCGCCTGCACTCGGTAATTGACCTGCCGTTCAACAGCATTGTCCGCCGCTACATTCAGCTCTACACCGAGGATAAGCGCGACAAGGCCGAGGCCATACTTGGGCTGTCGGAGTACTACTTTCCCATTTTTGAGCAGATATTGGACCAGTATGGGATGCCGCTGGAGCTTCGCTACCTCGCCGTGATAGAGTCGGCGCTCAACCCGCGAATTGTTTCGCGGATGGGGGCTACGGGGCTGTGGCAGTTTATGTACGGCACGGGCAGGCTCTATGGCCTTACCGTTACCTCTACGGTGGACGACCGCTGCGACCCGATTAAGTCCACGCACGCCGCCGCGCAGCACCTGCGCGACTTGTACAACACCTTCAACGACTGGACGCTTGCCATTGCCGCCTACAACTGCGGCGCCGGCTCCGTACGCAAGGCCATGCGGCGGTCGGGGCGAAACGACTTTTGGGGCATTTACCACTACCTGCCGCGCGAAACCAGAGGGTACGTGCCCGCCTTCATTGGCGCAACCTACATGATGAACTACAGCAAGGAGCACGGCCTCATGACGCCTAAGTACGATTTTAAAAAATACTACAGCTACGATACGGTGCACGTGCACCGCTGGATGCACTTCGACCAGATTGCGGCAGTGCTCAACATTCCGGTGGCAACGCTGCGCGACCTCAACCCCCAGTACCGGCGCGATATTGTGCCCGGCAACGAGCGCACCTGTACGCTCAAGCTCCCGGCAACGTATATAGATAATTACATTGACAACGACAAAAAAATAGCCATGTACCGCGCCGAGGAGTACAACCCCAAAACAATGGTAGCCCCCGCACAGTTTACGGCCTACGTCCCGCAGGGAAAAACTAAAATTGTGTACAAGGTTAAGAAGGGAGATGTGCTTGGCGCTATTGCCGCGAAGCACGGCGTGCGCGTACAGGACTTGAAGCAGTGGAATGCCTTGCGCTCAAACTACATCAGGGTAGGGCAAAGGCTGAACGTGTACGTAAGCCCGGCAAAAGCGGCGCTCTACGCGGCGCAGAATGTAACCCGGCAGCAAAGCCGGCAGGCCGCCACGCCGGGGCAGCAAACCGATTTTCTTTACTATCAGGTAAAGCAGGGCGACACGCTTTGGAGCATATCGCAGCAGTATAAATATCTGGGAATTACGCCTTCGGATTTGATGTCGTTGAACAACATGAGCAACTCGACCAAAATAATACCGGGGCAAACTATAAAGATAAAAAAAATTGGGTGAAAAATTGGGTGAAAAAATTAGATAAACCCGTATTTGTGATATTTTATTTGTGATATTTATGATGTAGCATTTGGGAATATGATACGCTCTCAACGACATCCGATAATGGCCATGCTGCGGCGGCCGCTTTTTACGGAAACCGGAAAGACGGTACGCCTTTCCGAGGTTATGGCAGGCTTGATTTTGATACTCGCCCTGCTGCTGCTTGTTTGCCTTGTTTTTCCGGCGGAGGGCATACGCTTATCGTCGCGATTTACGCTTACCTTTCCATCCCTTCGGGATATTTCGGGAGTAGCGGAGCGGAGCGTCGAAACCTCATTCTCCATTGATTGCAGCGAAGAAGGGTTTTCTAACTTTGCCGGCGACCCGAGCAGGTTCGAAAAATCGGCCTTGCCGATGAAGTGTACGCCCGAGCAGATACGGGCGCTACCGGTGCAGCCAATTGAATATCCCGAAGGTAGAAAAGATGTGCTGGACAACATTATGTCGGAGCTGACAGCCTTGCGCTCCGGCAACCGCGAGCTGGTGCGCATACTGCACTACGGCGATTCGCAGCTGGAGGCCGACAGGATGACCATGTACCTGCGCGGCCAGCTGCAAAAAGAGTTTGGCGGCGGCGGAGTGGGATACGTAGCCCTCAACCCGCAGATACCGATTAACCCTACCGTAAAAATTTCCATGTCCGACGATTGGAGCTGCTCTGTACCGGCGGTAAAGTACAAGCAGCAGGCGCCGCTGCGCGTGGGGCACATGCTGTCGAGCGTGAGCCTCTCGCCGAAGCGCCAAAAGGTATCGTGGATTAAGGTGGAGCGCCGGCCGATTAGGTCGTACCCTTCGCTTCGCTTTTCGCGGGTAAAGCTGCTGCTGGCAAACTTCCGTGCGCCGATATTTCTTGAGGCAAAAACCCCCACCGAAACAATTTTTACAAGCATCATTCACCCCAACGCGGTTGCCCAGGAGCTGAACTTCGTTGTGCCGAGCAATCGGGAGAGCGTTACGCTGTACTTTCGCGGAAATGGCTACCCCGAGATATACGGCCTTGCGCTGGACTACACCTCCGGCGTGGCGGTGGACAACATTCCGCTGCGCAGCAGCTCCGGCGTGGATTTTGTTAAGGCCGATATGCCGCTGCTCGAAAAGAGCTACCAGCTCATTGACGCCAAGTTTGTCATCATGCAGTTTGGCGCCAACGTTGTGCCCCAGCCCATGAAGAGCTACAGCTACTACGAGGAGCAGCTGTACAGGCAGCTGGCGCTGATAAAGCAGCTGATACCCAAGGTAAGCATACTGGTGGTAGGCGTTTCGGACATGGCGCGGCGGAGCAACGGCGTATTGGCTTCGTACCCCAACATCGCAAAAGTACGCAACGCTCAGCGGCAAGCGGCCTTCAGGGCCGGCTGCGCATTCTGGGACACCTACGAGGCTATGGGGGGCAAGAACTCCATCATTTCGTGGGCCTACGCAAACCCCATGCTTGCCACCAAAGATTTTTGCCACTTCAGCAACGCCGGCGCAGCGCTGGTGACGGAGCTGCTGTACCGCTCCTTTTCGCGAGACCTTAAGCGCTACATGGCCGCTGCCGGCAAAGCGGAGAAAAACACGGAGAAAGACGTTACGTCGCTGGCCGAAAATTCGGCCTCACAATAACATCTTGAGGATAAGCCGATGGACATTCATAGCATACTGGAGGAAATTTTTACCTGCGACGAAGGATCTGCCCTTATTTTTACCCGGCTGTCTTTTTGGATTTTTTTTGCTGTGCTGCTGGTTGGCTACTCGTTTATATACAAAAAAACATACAAAAAAGCGCACCTCGCCAAGAGCCTTTACCTGCTGCTGTTCAGCTTTTTTTTCTACTACAAGTCAAGCGGCATCTACTTTTTGCTGCTGCTTTTTTCTACCGTCCTCGATTTTCACCTTGCCAAGGCCATATACCGCAGCCGCCGCGACGCTGCCCGCAAGCTCCTGGTGGCGCTCAGCGTTTGCGTAAACCTTGGCTTGCTGGCCTACTTCAAGTACGCATACTTTCTCACCTCCGCAGTCAACGATTTTTTGGGTGTAGAGGCGTACCGCGTCGTAAATATTTTTTCGGAGGCTATGAACATGCTTACCGGCGCCGAAAAGTTTGATGTGGACAGCCTTATCCTGCCCATCGGGATTTCGTTCTACACCTTTCAGATACTCAGCTACACGATAGACGTTTACCGGCGAAAGGTTGAGCCGGTTAGCAGCATCATTGATTTTGGGTTTTACGTCTCCTTTTTTCCCTCGCTGGTGGCCGGCCCTATTGTACGCGCGGCGGACTTTATACCGCAAATATACAGGGAGTACAGCGTTACGAGGCGCGAGGCGTGGCAAGCCGTATTCCTGATTTTGAACGGGCTGGTGAAAAAAGTAGCCATCTCGGACTACATCTCGCTCAACTTTGTTGACCGCGTTTTCGACACCCCGTCGCTCTACTCCGGGTTTGAGCTGCTCATGGGGGTGTATGGCTATGCAATTCAAATCTACTGCGACTTTTCGGGCTACACCGACATCGCCATCGGGCTGGCGCTGCTGCTGGGATTTCGCCTGCCGCCAAACTTCAGCTCGCCCTACCGCGCTGCAAGCCTGCGCGAATTTTGGCAGCGCTGGCACATCTCCCTCTCGTCGTGGCTCCGCGACTACCTCTACATCGCGCTTGGAGGCAACCGAAAGGGGCGGCTGAGAACGTACATCAACCTGATGCTTACCATGCTGCTGGGAGGCCTGTGGCACGGCGCAAGCTACAAGTTCATTGTGTGGGGCGGGCTGCACGGGGTTGCGCTCGCCTTGGGCAAGCTCGTGAAGGAGCGCCGAGCGAAGATGCAGCGCCGGAAATTCAAGCTGCCTGCCTTTGTGCTAATCCTGCTCACCTTTCACTTTGTATGCTTGACTTGGATATTCTTCAGGGCGGCCGACATGTCGCTGGCGCTGGAAATTATTTACCGCATTGGCGCCGAGTTTTACCTCTCCGCAATTCCGGATATTGTGGCGGGCTACAGCCTCATATTCGGCCTGATGCTGGCGGCGTACGCCATCCACTTTTTGCCGCAAAAGGTCAAGGTTTGGTACCGCGAAATGTTCATCAGGCTGCCGGACGCAGCGAAAATTGTGGTGATCCTGCTGGTGGTATTTTTTATTTATCAGGCTTCGTCGTCAGACATACAGCCGTTTATTTACTTTCAGTTTTAGCGCATGGCAAAAATCAGGAACATATGCTTTGGTGGGATGCTGGTTTTGCTTTCGGCAGCGCTGCTTGGGGGAGCGGGATGCTCCACCTTGCGGCGCGCCGGGCATGAGGCCGACAGAGATTTTTATCGAACCTACTCGAAAAAAATGGGCGTGAGCTTTAACGGCACAGAGGAAAAAGAGCTCATCCGAGCCGCTGCCGGATGGCTGGGCGTACCCTACCGCTACGGCGGGCAAAGCCGCAAGGGCGTAGATTGCTCGGCGCTGGTGGGCAACCTCTACAGGGAGGCCTACGGCGTTACCCTCCCGCGCTCGTCGAGCATGATGGCAAAGCAGGCCAAGCGCGTAAAAAGGCGCAACCTTGCCTGCGGCGATTTGCTCTTTTTTACCATAGCCGACAAAAAAGTATCGCACATGGGGATGTACTTAGCCAACGACAAGTTTCTGCACGCCTCTACCTCAAGGGGAGTGAGCGTTGCAAGCCTGAGCGACAAGTACTGGAGCAAGTACTTTTCGGGTGCAGGGCGCATACATACGCCGGCTACCGGCGCGCGCGCGCAGGCTAAGCAGCCTCCACCGGCTGCGGACGGGAAAAAGAAAAGCGCCATTGCCGAAGCGGCACAGCCTAAACTTTCAAAGGCAAAGGCAAAGGACAACCCAAAGGACAAGGACAAGAATAAAAGCGGCAGCAGCGGCGATGTAATTATCGTTTTTGATGAAGAATTTTGACGTTTAATGCCGCCGCTTGCGTAAAGAAATAAAGATAAATTAGGCTGTAAATCAAATCATTATCTATCGGCTTCCAAGGTTGGTTTACTAGAAAAATCAGATAAAAATGAGATTTATGTGCCTCATAATCCAAAGTTGATTACTGCAACTTTATAACTAAATCCTTCTTTTTTGTGAAATCAAACCTACATTGTTCAAAAGTGGGGGTTTTTCGCACTTTTGGGTTATTACTGAAACCGTATTTCTCAGAAGGTATCCCGAACCAATTTTTATCCAACTTACCATTGCTATTCAAATCGTGGTAAATAGATATTGCATATTGGCCATCTTTTATGCTATCCAATACGCATATTGCTGTTTTGGAATTAACTTTGATAATCTTACCTACTAAAGGGGTTTCTCCTGCAAACTCTTCTTTTTCAGTATAAAATCCAACTTTTAATTGTCCCTGAATTTTTTCAATTCCTTCAATTTTAATTGTTAATCGTTGCTGTGCCTGTGTGATAAATGGAGCGCAGCATAAAAATAATATTATAGTTCTACTTTTCATAGTTACTTTGTTTTTGTGATTCAATAATTTGCACCGATACATATCCGGAAGGATCGAAAGAACATATTAATATTCTTGAGGCTTCACTATTACTAAACAAGTTAATACTATACAAAATTGATATAATACTTCCGGCATTATCGCACATCCCAGTTTGTTCTTCGAGATAAACAAGATGTGGGTGGTGTCATAAATTATCAGGTTGAATTATTTCCATATGTTCCCGTTTTGTAATAATACTTTTCGATGTACATCCCTATCACATTATCGTGTATCTGTTCATTTTTTGAAAAACAA
>JAISAC010000125.1 GCA_031266935.1 Prevotellaceae bacterium | reverse complement strand
CAGATTTATTCAATTGAGGTCATTCTATTTGTAACCATATTCAACATTTATGAATATTGTAAAATACTATAAACCAATAATAAAACGTAAACGTGGTTACAAAATCCGGGATTTACGGTAATCACACCATCGTCATTGCGAACGACGACAGCTTGCTTCGACGGTGTGGAATACTCTTTCTATATCACAATTTTTGCCTACGCGCAGTATATATGCAAACTATTTTCGTAGCACCTCAAAAAAAGAATTAGCCCGTCTTTTACATATTTTACATATTCCGGATTTTGTTGTACTTTTGCGGACAACTAAACATCTGTAAGTTATGGACGATAATAAAGATGAAACAGCGCTGTATCAACCGGGCAATTCTATCGGTGAGATTGTTCTGTACCAGCCGAATAATTTCATACAGCTGGAGGTTAGAATAGAAAACGAGACGGTATGGTTGAACCGTCAGCAAATGGCTCTACTGTTCGGCAGGGACGTGAAAACCATTGGCAAGCATATTATCAATGCCTTAAAAGAGGAATTGCAAGCGCTTTCAGTTGTCGCAAAATTTGCGACAACTGCCGCAGACGGAAAAACCTATTTGGTGGAGCATTACAGCTTAGACATGATTTTATCGGTAGGCTACAGGGTAAAATCACAGCAGGGCATACATTTTAGAATATGGAGTAACAGGGTCTTAAAAGATTATATACTTAGAGGCTATGCTGTTAACCAGCGTTTTGAACGGCTGGAACACCGCGTGACCGAAACCGAGAAAAAAATAGAGATTTTCGTAAAAACCGCTTTGCCGCCCAGAGAAGGCATTTTTTATGACGGGCAGATTTTTGATGCGCACGTATTTGTTTCCGACTTGATAAGATCAGCTAAAAAAACTCTTGTTCTGATTGACAACTATATGGATGAAAGCGTATTGCTGCTTTTGTCCAAACGGGCTGACCAAGTGAAAGCAACGGTTTATACTGCACATATTTCCATCCAATTGCAGCTTGATTTAAAGAAGTATAATGCCCAATATCCTCCCATTAATGTTCAGACAACGAACCGTTCACACGACCGCTTCCTTTTTGTTGATGATGATGTGTATCATATCGGCGCATCTTTAAAGGATTTAGGAAAAAAAATATTTGCTTTCTCCAAAATGGAATTTGAGGCAGATAAATTGTTGCGAAATATTCTGCCGTAATCTGATTTTAACCCACATAGCACTCCATCTTTTTTGTGCGACCCGCTTTGGGTGCGTTGGCCGGTGGGCATTGCCATCCGTTTTCTGTACAAACTTTATTTTTTTTCGTGTGCGTACACGATTTTTCTTTGCTGTTTTTATTTTTTTGCGTACCTTGCACCGCTTTTTGTTCATGTTGTGGGCAATACATTTTTAAATCAACATTAGCTATGAACTTACGTGTTTCTACAATGGCCATCGCAGCGGCGTTGGCGGCGAGCACAGGCTGCTCAAACGAAAAATGGTCGGTGCGCATGACCGACTCGGAAATGGCGCGCTACCCCGAAAGCTGGATGCTCGACTTCTCAAAAAAGCCCAAGTGGGGCTACTGCCAAGGGCTGGAAACCTACGCCATATATCAGGTGTACAAGGCTACCGGCGCTAAAAAATACCTCGACTACGTGCGCAGCTTTGGCGACACTATGGTGCTGGACAACGGCAGCGCTATCCGCACCTACGACCTCGAAAAGTTCAACATCGACAACATTGCCGGCGGCAAAACGATGCTTGCGCTGTACAGCGAAACCGGCGAGGAAAAGTATAAAAATGCCGCCGACCTGCTGCGCGAGCAAATGCGCCGGCATCCGCGCACGAGCGAAGGCGGATTTTGGCACAAGCAGATTTACCCCCACCAGATGTGGCTCGACGGGCTGTTCATGGCCTCGCCGTTCCTCACGCTGTACGGCAAGATGTTTGACGAGCCTGCGCTGTACGACGAGGTGGCGCACCAGCTGCTGCTGGTAGCGCAGCACACCCGCGATAGCGCTACGGGGCTTCTCTATCACGGCTGGGACGAGAGCCGCGAGCAGCGCTGGGCAAACCAAGAAACCGGAACGTCGCCCAACTTCTGGAGCCGCAGCATGGGCTGGTATATGATGGCGCTGGTGGATGTGCTGGAGTACTTGCCGCCGGAACACCCCAAGCATGGAGCTATTATTGATATTCTAAAAGAACTTTCGGCTGCGCTGGAAAAGCAGCAAGATCCCCAATCGAAAGCGTGGTATCAGGTAACCGACATGGGAAGCCGCGAGGGCAACTATCTGGAGTCGTCGGGCACCGCTATGTTTGGCTACGCCTGGGCAAAGGGAGCCAACAGCGGCTGGCTCGACGAAAGCTACCTGCAAAAAGCTCAAGAGGTTTTTGACGGCATGGTGCAAACGTTCGTTACCGTGAACGACGACAACACCATCAACCTCACCAAGGGCTGCGTGGTATCGGGCTTGGGCGGCGCGGGGCGCTACCGCGACGGCAGCTTTGAGTACTACATCAGCGAGCCTGTGCGCGATAACGACCCAAAAGCGGTGGCGCCATTTATTTTGCTGGCGCTTGAGCTGGAAAAAGTTGAGCGGAAATAATTATGCGGCGATTTTGTTTGCTACTTTTCGTAATGCCTGCGGCTGTTTTGGCGCAGCCACAAAACGATTTTACGCTATGGTACGACAAGCCTGCCGAAAAGTGGGTGGAGGCTATGCCGCTGGGCAACGGGCGGCTGGGCGCCATGCTGTACGGCAATCCGGCGCACGAGGAGCTGCAGCTCAACGAGGAAACGCTGTGGGCGGGAGCGCCGAATAACAACCCCAACCCGAAGGCAAAAGACCAGCTGCCCCGCATACGCCAACTCATTTTCGACGGAAAGTACAGGGAGGCGCAGGCTGCCTGCGACAGCAATATCCAGTCAAAAACAAACCACGGGATGCCCTACCAACCCTTGGGCAGCTTGTGGCTCACCTTTGAGGGGCACGAGCAATTTTCCGACTACTACCGCGATTTGGATTTGGAAACGGCGGTGGCTACGGTCAGGTACAGGGTAGGCGAGGTGGAGTTTAAGCGCGAGGTGTTAACATCATTTGCGGCGCAGGTAGTAGCCATCCGGCTGACCGCCTCAAAGCCGGAGCAGCTGAGCTTTTCGATGCAACTGAGCAGCCCGCAAACCTCCACCGTCAGGGCGCAGGGCGGCAACGCGCTGACGCTCGAAGGAGTGTCGGGCAGCCATGAAGGAGTGAAGGGAGCGGTGAGGTTTTACGCCGTAGCGAAGGTGCTGCTCCACGGCGGAGCTGCCACCTCCGACAACGTTGCAGTAAGCGTAAAAAATGCAACCTCGGCAACCATTTTGCTGTCGGCTGCTACCAGCTTCAAAAGCTATAAGGATATTAGCGGCGACCCTGCCGAGCGCGCCGAAGCATTTTTGAAGAATGTAGAGAGAAAAACCTTTGCAAGCCTGCTCAACGACCATACGCTGGCGTACAAAAAGTACTACGACCGCGTACAGATAGACCTTGGAAAAACAGCGCAGGCAGAGAAAACAACCGACGTCCGCATTAATGAATACGCCTCGCAGAGCGACCCGCAGCTGGTGGCGACTTACTTTCAGTTTGGGCGCTACCTGCTCATCTGCTCCTCGCAGCCCGGCGGACAGCCTGCCAACCTGCAAGGCATATGGAATTTCCAAATGAAGCCCTCGTGGGATTGCAAATATACCACCAACATCAACGCCGAAATGAACTACTGGCCGGCTGAGGTTGCCAACCTGAGCGAAATGCACGAGCCGTTTTTGCAGATGGTGAAAGAGCTGTCGGAAGCAGGCCGGCAGAGCGCCGACGTAATGTACGGCGCTCGCGGCTGGACGCTGCACCACAACACCGACATTTGGCGCGTTACGGGAGCCATAGACCGCGCCGCGTCGGGCACATGGCCGGTGGGCGGAGCGTGGGTATGCCGGCATTTGTGGGAGCGGTACTTGTATTCGGGCGATAAAAATTTTCTGCGTAGCGTTTACCCGCAGATGAAAGGAGCGGCGGAGTTCTTTTTAGATTTTCTGACCCCCGAACCCGAGCACGGCTGGTTAGTGGTAGCGCCTTCGGTATCGCCCGAAAATACGCCCAAGACGCTGCCCGTAAAGGCGGAAGTTTTTGCCGGCAATACGATGGACAACCAGCTGGTGTTTGATTTGTTCTCCAACACCATACACGCTGCCGCGCTGCTGGGCGTTGACGCCGATTTTGCAGCGCAGCTCAAGGCAGCCCGCGAGCGGCTGGCTCCCATGCAGGTCGGGCAGCACAGCCAGCTGCAAGAGTGGATGCACGATTGGGACGACCCGAAAGACAAGCACCGGCACGTGTCGCACCTGTGGGGCTTGTATCCGGGCTGCCAAATATCGCCCTACCGTACGCCGCAACTCTTTGAGGCAGCCAAGCAGTCGCTCATCTACCGCGGCGATGCTTCCACCGGCTGGAGCATGGGCTGGAAAGTTTGCCTGTGGGCGCGCTTTCTGGACGGCAACCACGCCGCCAAGCTCATTGCCGACCAGCTGTCGCCCGTGAGCCCCAACTTGTCGGGCGGGGAGAGCGGCGGGACGTACCCCAACCTTTTCGACGCCCATCCGCCATTTCAGATTGACGGAAACTTTGGCTGCGCTGCCGGCATTGCCGAAATGCTTATGCAGAGCCACGACGGCGCGGTGCACCTGCTACCCGCCCTGCCCGACGCATGGCAAAGCGGCAAAATCTCCGGATTGCGCGCGCGCGGCGGGTTTGAAATCGTAGCGCTGGAGTGGAGCGGCGGAAAGCTCTCGAAGGCAACCATAAAATCGACCTTAGGCGGCAACCTGCGCCTGCGCACGCACAGCCCGCTTACCCTGCAAGGAGCGACGGCAGCGACGGCAAAAGGCGAAAATCAAAATCCGCTCTTTGCCCTGCAAGCAGCAAAGCAGCTCATAGCCTCGCCTCGTGCGGAGCTACGTACGCCAACGCTCAAGCCAAGCATGGAGTACGATGTGGCAACGGAGGCGGGGGAAATTTTGAATTTTGAATTCTGAATTTTGAATTTTGAATTTTGAATTTTGAATTGGCTTACGCCGTCAGGAATTCAAAATTCAAAATTCAAAATTCAAAATTTCTAATTATTCCAGCCCGGATTTTGCTCCAGCGCAGGGTTCAGCACCAGCTCCGTGGGGGGCATCGGGTAGAGGTAGTCTCTTTCGCGGTTGAAGCGGTAGCCATCGCGGTCGCCACTGCCGAGGATATTCCTGTAGGGGTCTATGTAGCCGTTATTGTCTATCGGGATGGCGAGCACGCTTCCCCGAACTTCTATCGGCAGGTTTTCCCACTGCTTCCGCTTTGCTCCTCTTGGCCGCTGCCGGTAAATAACATCTCCCGCTACTGCCCACCTGAAAATATCGTCGGTGCGGAAGCCCTCGGCGGCCAGCTCTACCTTTCGCTCCCTGCGCACCTCGTTGATGATGTTGGACAGCGTTGGGAACTCTTTTGCGTAGCTCCATGCCTCTACTGCCGCCAGGTTGAGGGGAGAAGACATCCCTACCCTAATCCTGAGCTGGTTGATGGTGTTGTCCAAGTCGTCCTGCGTAATGGTGCCCAGCTCGGCTTTTGCCTCGGCGTTGATGAGGAGGGCTTCGGCGTAGCGAAAGTAGATAAGCCCGGTAATGCCCCGCTGCGTGGAAGCCCTTTCGTAGTTGGGGTTGTGCCCCTTGTAGAGCTGGTAGCCGGTAACGCAATTTTTCTCGTTGGAGATTGCAAAGGCTGGGTAGAAAAAGGTATCGTTGGGCGCAACGAAGTGAAAGTGCCGGTTGTCGTTCACGTAGATGGTCTGCCGCAGGCGCGGGTCTCTGTTCTCTACCACGCTCAGGAGCGTGCTGTCGCCCCTGTAGCTCGCGCTAAGGTCAATGGGCAATCCGTCGATGCAGAGGTAGGCGTCTACCATTGACTTTGTGAGGCCGGTTCCGCCGCCGTTGGAGGTGTAGCTTGCCCAGTAGTGGGTAATTATGTTGTCGGCGTACTGCCTCCAGAACAGCACCTCGTTGCTCGCCGCGTAGCTTTCCTGATTGAAAAGCTTCCAGTAGCCGTCCTCTACCCCAACGTTGTCTAAGGTGCACGTCCCCATTTCTATCAGGCGGTCAGTTACGGCGGCGGCTTTCCGTATAAACGGCTCGCCGTTGTCGTAAGCGTCAGGCACCTTAAAGGGAGTGTTGGCCAGCGCGTGGTACTTCTCCCACGTACCCTCGTAGAGCGCAATGCGCGCCTGCAGCAGCATTGCAGTTTCCTTGTTGACGCGCCCGTTCCCGCTGCTCTTCTTTGGCGGCAGGTAGAGTGCGGCCGTATCGAGGTCGTCTACGAGCCACTCCACCACCTCACGCCGGGAATCTCTCTTCTTGTAGAGCTCTTCGGTATCGCCGAGGTTGAGCAAACCCTTGTAGATGGGCAGGTCTCCAAAGCGGCGCAGCTTGTCGTAGTAGAAAATCGCCCTGAAGAATAGCGCCTCTCCCACGTAGCGGTTAATCTCGCTCTGGTCGCCGGAGGCTTTGCGGTAGTTGGCAAAAAAGTAGTTGATGTCGCGCAGCGCCTCCCACCCGGCAACGTCCCACCCGTTAGAGGCGGTAACAATGCCTTCGCCGTTGAAGCGGCTGTTGTGGTAAGCGCCAACTTGCGTATCGCTGCCGTTGTCGCTGTCAAGGGAAAATATTCCCACCTTATCGCTGTAGCCGCCGTAGCTGGGCAGCAAATCTATGCGGTTGTAGAGGTTGTTTACGTAGAGCCTCAAGTGCTCCGGCGTTTTCCAAACCGCGCCGTCGCTCACCTTATCCTCGGGCGAGCGCTCCAAAAAATCATCGTTGCAGGACGCAGCCAAGAGCGCCGACAACCCAAATATCAAAAATAAACGGTTCATTTCTTTTCTTGTTTTTTTATCCTTAAATTCTCAAAACGTCAAGTTCAGCCCGCACGACCACGTGCGCTGCAGGGGGTAAACCTTGCCGGCGGGCGTGTTGGCAAATTCGGGGTCTATGGAGCTTGGCATTTTGGTGAACGTCAGCAGATTTTCGCCGCTTACGTACACCCTTAGCTTGCTTATTCCCACCTTTTCCAGCAGAGGCTTGGGGAGCGTATAGCCCACCTGCACGTTCTTGACGCGCAGGTACGCGGCGTCCTGCAGGTACTTGGTCTGCGGCTTGGTATTCTTGTTGTTCTCCGTCCCCAGGTAGTACTTGGGGTAGTAGCCATTGGGGTTGTCTTCCGTCCAGCGGTCGCGGTGAATGGTGAAAGGCGAGCTTTGAAATTCGCTGTTGCCAACGCCAATTATCCCCCAAAAGTAGTTATTCGTTTCGCCGTTCATCCACACGTCCTGCTTGCCAACGCCCTGCAGGAAGCAGCTTGCGTCGAAGCCTTTCCACGCGGCGTCGAGCATAAGGCCAAAGGTGTATCGGGGGGTATTGTTACCTATAATTTTCAGGTCGCCGTGGTTGTCGAGCGTTCTTTCGCCCTGCGTAACAAATCCGTCGCCGTTCAAGTCGGCGTACTTGATGTCGCCCGCCGTCCACTTTGCGAACAGCTCCTTCTGGCGCTGCTGCAGCTCGGCGTTGGCGTCGAGCACCTGCTGCGTGTAGTATCCCTCGGTAACGTACCCCCAGATGTCGCCCACCACAGCGCCGCTGTACCAGCTGTCGATGGACTTGTTTTCGTTGGGGTACTTCTGCACCACGCTTTTGGAGTTGGCAAGGGTTGCCCTTGCGCCGTAGGCAACCTCACCGAGGCGGTCGCGCCAGCTCAGGGTGAGCTCAAATCCGGTGGTGAGGAGGGAGGCGTTGTTGGCCTGCGGCGCCCTGGCGCCCAGCACGGCAGGCAGCTGCTCGGCCGGCCCCACAAGGTCGTCGGACGAGCGGCGGTACCAGTCGAACGAGGCCGAGAGGCGGTTGCCAAATGCTCCGACGTCGAGGCCAACGTCAACGGTGGTGCTGGTAACCCACGTGAGCGAGGTGTTGATTAGAGCGGGGTACGAAATGTAGCTGTAGCGGCTGCCGTCGAAGAGCCACCTGTTGGAGGTGGAGGTTGCAGCCTGCGTATTGAGCGAGGGGTAGAACGGGTAGTAGTTTTTGTCCAAAAATCCCTGGTCGCCCAGCGAGCCGTAGGAGGCGCGCAGCTTGAGCAGGTTGACCCACGCCTCTACCGGCTTGCTCCAGAAATTCTCTCTTGATACAACCCATGCCCCCGACACGCCCGGGTAGAACTTGAAGCGGACGTCGCGCAGGAAGCGCGACGTGCCGTCGTACCGGCCGTTGAGCTCCAGCAGGTACTTCTCGCCGTAGCCGTAGTTGACCCTGCCGAAAACGCCCCGCGAGGCGTAGCTCGCCTTCTCCTCGGTGTTGCCCGGCTCGTTGCCGTATATGGTGGACATTGCCGGCACGTCAACCACGTAGAGGTGCCCGTTGCCGGAGGTCGAAGAGAGCCTGTAGGCGGAGTAGTCCTCCTGAGCAAACCCCACCATGCCCTTGAGGTAGTGCTTGCCCAGCTCCCGCTCATACGAGGTAAAGGCGTTGATGGTTTTCTGCTCGTAGCGCTCGTTTGCCCTGCCGAGGTTGTCGCTGCTGCGCACGTCGTACGTGCTGCCGCTGGGGGCGTAGGCCGTCATGTGCAGGTTGTTGTTTTCGTTGGCAACGTGGTTGCCCGAAAAGGTGTAGTTGAACGTAGCGTCCCATCCCTTGAGGGGCGTTATCACTACCTCTCCGGTGAGCGCCGCCACGTTGTCGGTGGTGATGTTGCGCCCGCCGTCGGTCATTTGCAGTATGCCGCTCGCCTCGCTGACGCGCCCGTCGGGGTTGTAGAGCGGCACTATCGGCCAGCGGCGGGCAATCTCGTGCGTATATCCGCCCACGTACACCGCGTCGTTGCTTGCGCCCGAGGGCGTATCGGTAATTCCCCGCGTAAAGGCCGTACGCAGGTTGGCGGTGAGCCACTTGGTAAGGCTCGACGAGAGGTTGCTGCGGAGGCTGTAGCGGTTGTAGGAGTCGTCGCCGTAGGTGTACATGCCGCCTTTTTGGTTGTATCCCAGCCCGATGTAGTAGGTAACGTTCTCGGCGCCGCCCGACACGCCAAGGTTGTGCTGCTGGCTAAAGGCGTAATCCTTGTAGAACACCCCGAACCAGTCGATGTTATCGTTGCCGTAGCCGTTGTCGTAGGCAGCCCAGCGGTCCTTGTCCGTGGGGCTTTCGATGGTGGTGGGGATTTGCGCCCCGCTGTGGTAGCCGCGGATGCGCTGCATGATGGTCGCGCTGAAGTAGTCCGCTCCGTGGGCGTTGCGGTTGGCCTCGTTGAAGAGCTCCGCCCACTCCAGCGAGCCGAGCATGGTAGGCAGGTTGATGGCCGACGCCCAGCCAAAGTTTGCGCCGTAGGTAACGGTGGGCTTAGCGTTCTTCTTCCCCTTTTTGGTGGTGATGATGACCACGCCGTAGGGCGCATTCGACCCGTAAATGGCGGCCGAGGCGGCGTCCTTGAGCACCGATATGCTCTCAATGTCGTCGGGGTTCACGGAGTTGATGTCGCCCCCCTGAATGCCGTCAATGACGAAAAGGGGCGAGGCGGCAGCCGTTCCGCTTGCGCCGTCTAACCCCGTAACGCCGCGTATGTTGAAGTTCATCTTAGCGCCGGGCGCGCCGCCGCCGGTAGCGTCGGCGCCGGTGGTGGCGCTAACGTTGAGGTTGGCCAGCGTACCCTGCAGCGCCTGCGCAACGGAGGTAATGGGGCGGCTCTCCAGCATTTCGCCCTTCAGCTGGTCGGTGGCGCCGGTGAGGTTGGCCTTCTTCACCGTTCCGTAGCCCACCACCACTATCTCTTCTATGTTCTGGGTGTCCTCGCTCAGCGTTACGTCTATGCGCCCGCGCCCGCTCACAGGCTCCTCGCGGGTGCTCATCCCCAGGTAAGAAAACACCAGCGTAGCCTCGGCGGGCGCCTGAATGTTATAGTCGCCCATTGCGCCGGTGAGGGCGCCCTGCGTGGTACCCTTGACCACAACGCTCACCCCCACCAGAGGGTCTCCGTTAGCGTCGCGCACCGTCCCCGCAACGCCGAGGCTTTGCGCCGAAAGCGATACGGGCAGCAGCCACAGCAGCAGCAGCCATAAGCGCCGCGCCGACAAAATCATCTGTATACTCATTTTAATTACGAATTATGAATTAGGAATTAATAATATGCTAAGAATTAGGAGTTAAGAGTTAAGAGTTAAGAATTAAGAATTAAGAGTTAAGAATTAAGAATATGCTGAAAATTCGGTGGTATCCATATTCTATTGATATGAAAACATGTTTTGCCCGTAGGGCATTCATATCAATAGAACAGCGTATCGGCAAGCCCGCTTTATTGCCCGTAGGGCATTCATATCTTAGCTATGAATCCCCTACGAGGATAATAGAAAAACTATACACGTTTTTCTATTGATATGGTTCCCCTACGGGGAAAGCATAAAAACAACTCGCGCACAGCGTTTATTTTATTATTTCTTTGTGTATCTTTCGCTCATGGCATCGGAAAAGTAGCGATGCTTTTAAACCATTCATACGCTTCTTTTTGCTCTTTGCGCTCTTCATCCGATATGGGAACAATATTTTCCATCGCTTCCAGGAAGCGTCTTGCATCCTCGCCCGAGATGACAGGGGTGTCTTTGATTG
>JAISAC010000174.1 GCA_031266935.1 Prevotellaceae bacterium | reverse complement strand
TGGCTTTCCGCCATGCCGGAGTTGGTAATGCGCACAAACTTTGCCTGCTTCAGCGCTGCTATATCCTTTGCTCCGCAGTAGAACATGCCGGCGCGCAGGCCGCCCAGCATTTGGTAAATCACCTCCGACAGAGCGCCCTTGAACGGCACTCGGCCTGCGATGCCTTCGGGAACCAGCTTTCTCAGCTCGTCCACTTCCTCCTGAAAATACCTGTCTTTGGAGCCGTGCTGCATGGCTTCGAGCGACCCCATTCCGCGGTAGGATTTAAACTTTCGGCCGTTGTAAATAATGGTTTCGCCGGGCGATTCCTCCACGCCGGCAAACATAGACCCTGCCATGATGCTGTCGGCGCCTGCCGCCAGCGCTTTTACAATATCGCCGGAGTAGCGAATTCCGCCGTCGGCAATAACGGGGATGTCGGTTCCCCTGAGCGCTTTTGCAACGTCGTATATGGCGGAGAGCTGCGGTACGCCCACGCCCGTAACGATGCGCGTGGTGCAGATAGAGCCGGGGCCAATCCCCACCTTTACGGCGTCGGCACCGGCGTTGGCAAGCAGCAGCGCGGCTTCGGCGGTAGCGGTGTTGCCCACCACCACATCAATGGACGAGTACAGGCGCTTTACCTGCCGGAGCAGCTCCACCGCGCCGGGCGTGTGGCCATGCGCCGTGTCGATGGCAATGGCGTCAACGCCGGCCTCCACCAGCGCAGCTACCCGCTGCATGGCGTCGGGGGTGATGCCCACGCCCGCAGCTACCCGCAGCCTGCCCATGCTATCCTTGCTGGCGTTGGGGTTATCCTTCACCTTGGTCAGGTCTTTGAACGTAACCAAGCCTTGCAGCGTATCGTTTTCGGCGTTCACCACCGGCAGCTTCTCAATTTTGTGGATGTGCAGGATTTCAACCGCGCTTTCGAGGTTTTTGAAGTCTTTTTCCGTAATGGTGATAAGCTTTTCGCGCGGCGTCATTACCTCCCGAACTTGGCGGCTCATGTTGTCCTCAAAGCGCAAATCGCGGTTGGTAACGATGCCCGCCAGCTTGCGCTGCTCGTTTATCACCGGAATGCCGCCGATTTTATTCTCCTTCATGATGAACAGCGCCTCGCCCACCGTCTTGTCCGGGCTGATGGTGAGCGGGTCGTAAATCATTCCGTTTTCGGCGCGCTTTACGGTGCGCACCTGCGCCGCCTGCTGCTCAATGCTCATATTTTTGTGGATTACGCCAATGCCGCCTTCGCGGGCAATGGCAATGGCCAGCTGAGTCTCGGTAACGGTATCCATTGCGGCAGATACAATGGGCGCGTTGATGGCAATATGGCGCGTAAACCGGGTGGTAACCGATACCTCGCGCGGCAGCACCTCGGAGTATGCCGGCGCCAGCAGCACATCGTCAAAGGTAAGCCCCTCGGTAGCAGCTCTTTCTTTACAAAAAGACATAATTCAATAAGCTATTTACGATTTAACTATTTGCAATTGCCGGAAAGGACGATACCGATAACGCAGCTTACCGACAGGTATATTCCTACAAATATAAGCATCTTTATAGAAAATAACGGTACCTGTAAGCATTTTTGCAGCTAAAAGATGTTGGCAGGGGGAGAATTAAGTGGAATTAGCCGCTTAAACACAATTTCCGAAAGTTGAATTAGACTGCTTCAACTTGCAGCTTTATTTTTACGTTTAGCGCAGTAAATACTCTCAATAAGGTGCCCATTGTTATGTTGTTTGCGTTGTTTTCAAGCCGTGAGATTTGGGCTTTTTGAACACCTATAAGCTTGCCCAGCTCTTCTTGCGTCAAGTTACGCTCTTGCCGCGTCTGCTTAATGGAGTGGCCAATTAAGTCCATTTGAAGCTCAGACTCAAAATGGTCTCTTCTCGGTGTCCCAACTTTCCCAATGAGTTTGTCCTTTACTTCGTCGAATGTGTATGTTTTCATTTTTTCTTGCTTTTAAGTTTACCTTCAAAATATTTTGTCCTGCTTTGAACGGCTTTTTGAATTTCCTGTTTTGGAACGTCGTTTTGCTTTTTGATAAATCCGTGAGTTGAGATTACCAACGTTTCCGTAGCGGAAGTTTTGTCCCAAAAAGCAAGAAGCCGATACTGTAAGCCTTATTAGATGAAAAACACAGGTTTTCCAAGCGCGTACGATAAAAATCAAGACCACGCAACCACGCTTACTACCGTACTTAAGGTACAATTGCTATCTTTTAGCCTTCAATAAATAATGGTTAAACCATTAAAATGTAAGCTTACGGACAAGTGTTATGGTCTTGACGTTCATAAAGATAGCATATAAAAAAGGCGAGGTGTTACCCCCCGCCTCGAATGTTTTCACAACGGAATAATCCTTATTGTGACTTATTTCAAAAATTTGTACGGCAAATGTACTACAATATTTTTAAATACCAAAATAATTTGATTTTTTTTTGAGTTCGAATCTGCATGTGCTTGAGGTTTTGCTCCGTCATTTTACGGTAAATCAGGCATTGGAATTGCAAGCTGCTTTGGCAGCGGACAGAAACGAGCCTTGGTGTGTAATTCAACCTTACATTGAATTACGTGGCATTCAACAATTTACAGAAGCCGCCGTGTACGAAAGTACGCGCGGTGGTGTGAGAGGGTGGGGGAGTAGTTCCTCACCTGCCTGCTCAATTCTACTCCCAATTTTGTAGCAGCTCCTTGGCATTTTTTATTGCGGCTTCGCTGAGCGATTGGCCGCTAAGCATCTTTGCTATTTCTGTAACCCTCTCGCTATCGGAGAGCTGCCGGATGCTGGTGATCGCTCCGCCGCCTGCATCTTCTTTGTACACAAGGAAGTGCGTTTGTCCTTTGCTGGCTATCTGCGGCAAATGCGTAATGTTTACCACCTGAATGGACTTGCCTAAGCTGCTGATAATTTTCCCCATCCGGTCGGCTACTTCGCCCGAAACGCCGGTATCTATTTCGTCAAAAATGATGGTGGGGAGGTTGCCCGTCCATGCAACCAGCGATTTGAGGCTAAGCATGAGCCTTGATATTTCGCCTCCCGACGCCACCCGCGCTATGTCCTGCGGCGGCATTCCCCTGTTGGCGGAGAACAGAAATCGAATTTCATCTTTTCCGTTGGCGGCAAGCTCCGGTAGCGTAGTATGCTCCACCAGCATTGCTGCGCCGGGTATCCCCAGCTCTTTCAGCATGTCCACCACGTGCGCTTCGATGTTGGGGAAGACTTTGCGGCGCGCCGTGCTCAGCTGCTTCGCCTGCTTTTCGGCTTCGTCGAGCAGGGCATCGCGCTCCTTGCGCACGGCAGCCAGCTGCTCGTCCATGTTTTCCACTAAGCACACCTTTTGCTCCAGCTGCTCGCGCGCGGCTATCAGCTCCTCCACCGAGCTCACCTTGTGCTTCTTTTGCAGCGCGTAGAGGAGGTCAAGCCGCTCGTTTACCTCCGCGAGGCGCTCTACGTTTACCTCTGTGCTTTCGGCAATAGCCTCCACGTCGCGCGCTACATCCCGGACCTCAATCAGGCTGCTTTGCAGGCGGTCGGCCAGCGGCTCGGCCTTTGCAAAAACTCCGCCTGTTTTTTCGAGAATGGCGGCCGCCTCGCGCAGCATTTTGGTTGCGCAGGCTTCTTCCGATGAAAGCAGCGTCGCCACGTGCGTAAATGTTGACTTTATTTCTTCGGCATGGGTGAGCTGCTGCTGCTCGTTTTCCAGCTCAACCTGCTCGCCTTCCCGCAGGCTTGCAGCTTTCAGCTCGTTAAGCAGGTGGGTAAAGTAGTCCACATCGTTTTGGGACAGGCGGGCCTGCTCCTCCAGCTCGGCCAGCTGCCGCTCGGTGCGCTTCAGGTTGGCAAAGGCGCGTTTATAGCCGTCCAGCAGCTTCTTGCTGTCGGCCAAAGAATCTACGACCTTGAGCTGAAATGCGGCGTTTTGCAGCAGCATATTCTGGTGCTGCGAGTGGATGTCCACCAGGTTCTCTCCAATATCCTTCAGCACGGACAGGGTTACGGGCTGGTCGTTGATAAATGTGCGCGATTTGCCGTTGGGGCTAATCACGCGGCGAATGGTGGTAACTCCGCTAAAGTCAATATCGTTGGCTTCAAACAGCGGCTCAATATCCTGATTGGTTACCACAAACATGCCCTCTACCACGCAGCTGCGCTCCTTGTCCTTTAGCGCGGCTACGTCGGCGCGCTGGCCCAAGAGCAGCCCTATTGCGCCAAGCAAGATAGATTTACCGGCGCCGGTTTCGCCGGTAACAATATTCAATCCATGCCTGAAATTTATTTCCAGCTTATCAATCAGGGCATAGTTCTCTATAATCAGCGATTGCAGCATAGTTATTTCAATATAGTCATTTCAATTTTTTATACTTAGGGTCGTTAGTATTATTAATTGCAGAGAGAAGCTGGTAGGCCGCCTGCTTTTCGGCAGGCGTTGCTTCCGAAAAAATGTTTACGATTTCGTCCGCTTTGGCATCAAAAAATACGGTGTAAAAGAACAGCGTATTATCCGGTTTTTCCTGATACAGCTTTTGCATTTCCTGCAAGGCCAGCATAACCTGCTTGCGCCCCTCTTCGGATTTTTCGCTCATCAGGTCCAGCCCCAGCCGGTGGTAGGTGTAGTATGCCTGGCGCTCGCGCGTATATTTGTTGCCCAGGATATTTTCTATTAGCCAGTAGCGGTTGCGGCGGTTTAGCCCCGACGACGACGACCAGCCTTGCTTAGTTTCGCTCTGCGCGTTCTGCGCTATGCGCTCTGCCCTGCGAAACCACTCGGTGCCGCCGTTGGCCGAAAACGTGTCGTAGTCTATGCCCAGCACAACGTAAACCCAGTAGGCCAGCATGGAGGTCAGGTTCGACGAGTGCGTGTTTTCGCTGAAATCCAAAATCTCATTTTCCTTGTACGAAAACTCAAAATCGTTATCTATCGTATTGATGGTTGGGCTGTTGTAAATGCTTCCGTAAACGGGGCGCTGCGCCTGTACCTGTAGCGTTCCCTTAAAGTCGTTCTCGCCTTGCTGCTCGTTGAGCGTAATGATAAAGTTGCACTCTATGCTCTCAAACTGCTGGTAGGTGTGGCTTGTCCAGGCGCGGTTGTTGACGAAGTTGGCTATCTCCGTTTTCAGCGTTTCAAACAGCGTACGGTTTGTGCTCTGCACCTTTTGGGCGTTCAGCGTTACGTTGCAGCGGACAGCCTGCGCCTGCGCCGCCGCTGCACAGGTGCACAGCGCGGCCATGAGCCAAAAATATTTTCGGCTACTCCTGAAAAGTAATGAGGGAACTTCTAAAAGTCTCATCAATGAGGTAATGAGGTAGGGTGTGGGGAATAATCTATTGGCTACTGAGGTAGTCTTGTTATAAAAATTAGGTTGGAAATGAGGTTCTTTTGAGGGTATAACCTCATTTTTACCTAATTTTCTCAACAAAACAACCTCAGTAGCAAAGAGAGTAACGATGTGCATTAACCTCATTACCTCATTTTGAAAGTTTTTAAGAGTTCCCATGACGCTATAAAATTTACCATTTTCTTCAACATTCAACATTCAACACCTCCTGTAGCCTGTCCACAATATCCTTTGCCACCTCAGGCTTTGGCTTCAATTCGCAGGCTGCTTGTTCGCCGTTTTTGTCTATGATATACACCTTGTTCGTATCAACGTTGAAGCCTGCGCCAGCCTCGTTCGTAGAGTTGAGTACGATAAAATCAAAGTTTTTTTCGCGCAGCTTTTTTAGAGCGTTGTCATGCTCGTTGGCCGCTTCCAGCGCAAAGCCCACCAGCGCCTGCCCCTTTTTTTTGATGCTGCCCAGGTATGCTGCAATATCCTTAGTGGGAGCAAGCGCTAGCGAGAGCGAATTTTCTCCCCGCTTCAGCTTACCTTCAACCTTACGCTCCGGCGTAAAATCGGCAACCGCTGCCGCCATAACCGCGCCGTCGGTATCGGGGAAGATGCGCACGGCGGCGTCGAACATTTCCTGCGCCGATGTTACCTTGCAGAGCGTTATGCCCGCATGGCTTGCCGTTATGCTCACCGGCCCCGATAGCAGCGTAACCTGCGCACCGCGCGCCGCCAGCTCTTCTGCAATGGCGTAGCCCATTTTGCCCGAAGAATAGTTGCCTATGAAGCGCACGGCGTCTATGCTTTCGTAGGTAGGGCCTGCGGTAACAAGAAAATGCTTGCCGCTTAGGTGGCTTTTTTTCTCAAAAAAAGCTTGCAGCCGCTTCACTATTTCTTCCGGTTCCTCCATGCGCCCTTGCCCCTGCAGCCCGCTTGCCAGCTCGCCGCAGGCCGGCGCTATCACCAGCACGCCGCGCGAGCGGAGCAAATTTAAGTTTTGCTGATGAGCGGCATGGGCGTACATGTCCAAATCCATAGCCGGAGCAACGGCCGTAGGGCATTTGGACGAGAGGTAGGTGGTGAGTAAAAGGTTGTCGGCAATGCCACATGCCATTTTTCCGATGGTGTTGGCCGAAGCCGGCGCAACGAGCACCAAATCTGCCCACAGCCCCAGCTTTACGTGGCTATTCCACTCGCCGTTTTCGGGGGAGAAAAACTCTACCAGCACCGGATGCCGGGATAGCGTAGCCAGCGTAAGCGGCGTGATGAACTGCTTGGCCGCGTTGGTCATCAGCACCTTGACCTCTGCGCCGCTTTTCACCAGCAGGCGCACCAGCGCCGCCGCCTTGTAGGCTGCAATGCTTCCGGTTACGCCCAGCACTATTTTTTTTCCGCTAAGCATCGTTTAAAATCGCTCTAATTTTTTTAATAAAACAAGCAAAGCAGCAATGCACACTTCGTTTTGCGCGCTGCTGCTTTACCTTAGAATAGCGTGAAACCTGCACCCTCACAAAAAGCTACTTTGCAGCCTCACCCGTTTTGCGGTAGTAAATCTTATTCTCTAAAAATTCCTGCGTTGCAATGAGGCTGGGCTTTGGAAGCTTTTCGTAGTAGCGCGAAATTTCTATTTGCTCCTTGTTTTCAAACACTTCCTCCAGCGTGTCGGTGTAGTTGGAGAAGTCCTCCAGCTTGCTGTTGAGCTCCTGCTTCATCTCCACCGAAATTTGGTTGGAGCGCTTTGCGATGATGGCAATTGATTCGTACACGTTGCCCGTTACATCCAGCTTACCCATATCACGGGTTATGGTATTAAGAGGCGCATTTGTTTTCTTTAAATCCATGATGCTAATATAATTAAGAATTAAGAATTATAAGAATTAAGAATATCAATGCTGCGGATAGGCATTTTATTTACTTAACTCGTAATAAATCAAGTTGTTGTAGTCTTCGTATTTTTGAGTAGATTTTGGTACATCTTTTCCGCTTCATTTTTGTACTTCGTATTCGGGTATTCGCTAACTAAGCTGTAGTATTCGTCGATAGTGAGTTGGTAGCGCTCGCGCTGCCTGTCGGACACGCTGTTTTCCGCGTGGAGGTAGCTCGATTTTAGGATCAAGAACAGCATCTCCTCGCGGTACTTTGAGTTGGGGTAGGCTTTGATGCAATTTTTCAGCGACACCACTGCAGCCTTGTAGTGCTCGGTGGTGTAGTATATTTTTGCGCTTTGATACGCTTTTTCCGCCAGCTTATCCTGCAGCTCGGCTATTTTTTCGCGGCACTCATCCGCTTTTTGGCCTTGAGGATGCTTGTACAGGTAGAGGTTAAAAGCCTGAATGGCGCTGTTGGTTTCCGTCTGGTCTAACGACGCTTTATGCGATGCGTTGTAGCTGCACATGCCCTGCATAAATTCGGCTTCCTCCAGAAACCCGCTTCGCGGAAAGCTGTTGCTAAAATGCTCGTAGTAGTACTGCGCCATTTCGTAATCGTGCTGGTAGTAGTAGCTGCGCGCAATGCGAATGTTCACGGTGTCCTCCTGCTGCGTGCTGCGGTAAAACGGCAGCACGTTTTCGTACAGCAGCACGGCTTTGTCGTACTTGGCGATGTCGTAGTAGCGTCCGGCCTCTCGGTACTTCAGAGCAAAATCGTTGTTCTTGAGCAGCTTCTCAAAAGAGTTGCAGGAAGCCATCATGACCGCCACCGACAGCAAAAACAGGCATTCCTTCATATGTAATTTCTTTATCATGAGCATGGCATAGAAAAAATCGGGTGAAAAAAATCAGGTAAAGGTAGCTATTTTTGAGGAAATCCCGATAAAAATGCTGCAATTATTTTTCCGTTTCAACCTTTTTCCATCAAAAATCGTTCAGCATCAATGGCCGCCATGCAGCCGGAACCGGCGGCAGTAATGGCCTGCCGGTAAGCGGGGTCTTGCACGTCGCCGCAGGCAAATACGCCTTCGACGCTTGTTGCCGTGCTCTTGCCTTTCGTTACGATGTACCCTTGTTCGTCTAACGTTAGCCATTTTTTGAACAGCTCCGTGTTGGGGTGGTGCCCTATTGCCACAAAAAGTCCCGTTACGGCTACCGTTCGCTCCTCGCCCCCGGCGCCGACCAGCAGCAGGCCATTTACGCCGCCGGCGTCGCCCAGCACCTCCCTGGTTTGGTGCTCCCACAGCACCTCAATATTTGGCGCTTCCAGCACGCGCTTTTGCATGGTTTTTGAAGCCCTCAGCACGTTGCGGCGTACCACCATATATACCTTTCGGCACAAGCCGGCGAGGTACAGCGCGTCTTCGCAGGCGGTATCGCCGCCGCCCACCACAGCAACATCCTGCTTGCGGTAAAAAAAACCGTCGCACGTGGCGCAGGCCGACACGCCTTGCCCCATGTACTCGGCCTCGGAGGCTAAGCCTAAGTATTTTGCCGTAGCGCCTGTGGCCGCTATCAGCGCTTCGGCTTCGAGCACGTGCCCGCCGTCTGTGGTAACGGTAAACGGGCGCTTGGACAGATCAACCTGAACGGCTAACCCCGGCCGAATATCAGCGCCAAAGCGCAAAGCCTGGCTGCGGATTGCCTCCATCATGGCAGCGCCGCTGATGCCGTCGGGATATCCGGGAAAATTCTCTACGTCCGTTGTCATGGTTAGCTGCCCGCCCGGTACAAAACCTTCATAAACAACAGGGTGCAAGTTAGCCCGCGAAGTATAGATGGCAGCGGTGTAGCCGGCAGGTCCGCTGCCAACGATTAAGCATTTTACGTGTTCTATATTCATACTTTGTTCTATATTCATGTTGTTCAACCTCACTTAAATCGGCTCAGCATAGCTTGAAGCCTTGCTCAAGCCGACAGATACATTCCTTACCGGCATTGCGCTTGCAAATATATTACTTTTTTTCAGAATAATCCTCCAAATATTTTATATGGATACATTTCAACTCGTCATGTATAGGCGCGTAGCGCTTTCCCGCCTTGTTTATTTTGTGAACGCTTGCGCCGTCCTCCGCGCCTTACGCTTGCGAGTATCACCGATTATTTGTAATATTGCCGCATATTTTGGCTGCCGGTATTAGGCTTTATCGAATTTTAAAATTTTGAATTATATTGGTTTCAATCAGCAATTTAGAGGTATCTTTTAATGCCACCACGCTGTTCGACGGCGTAACGTTCATGGTAAATCCGCGCGACAGAATTGGGCTGGTAGGTAAGAACGGCGCGGGCAAATCAACGCTCCTGAAAATCATCGTGGGGCTGCAGGCGCCCACCGGCGGGCATGTGGCTGTCCCCGACGGAATTGAGATAGGCTACCTGCCGCAAATCATGCAGGTGAGCGACGGCCGCACCGTAATGGACGAGGCGCTCACCGCCTACGCGCACCTGCAGCGCCTTGAGCAAAAGCTGGAGCGCATCACCAGCGAGCTGAGCGAGCGCACCGACTACGAAAGCAGCGCGTACGCCAAGCTCATAGAGCGCCTCAACGAGGTGAGCGACCGCTATCACATGCTGGGCGGAGACAACCGCGAGGGCGAAGCCGAAAGGGCGCTGCTGGGCCTGGGATTTAAGCGGACCGACTTTGCAAGGCAAACCACCGAGTTTAGCGGCGGGTGGCGTATGCGCATTGAGCTGGCGAAGATACTCCTGCAGCGCCCCCACCTGATCCTGCTCGACGAGCCAACCAACCACCTCGACATCGAAAGCATACAGTGGCTTGAGGACTACCTGAGAAGCTACTCGGGCGCCCTCGTCCTCATTTCGCACGACAGAACCTTTCTCGACGCCGTAACCAACCGCACGGTAGAGCTGCTGCTGGGCAAGGCATACGACTACAACGTGCCGTACTCCAAGTACGTGGCGCTGCGCAAAGAGCGGCGCGAGCAGCAGCTCGCCGCCTACCGCAACCAGCAAAAGGCGATTGAGAAAACGGAGGAGTTTATTGAGCGCTTTCGCTACAAGGCTACAAAATCAAATCAGGTTCAGTCGCGCATAAAGCAGCTGGAGAAGATAGACCGCATTGAGATAGACGACGAAGACACGGCGGCGCTCAACATCAAATTTCCGCCCGCGCCGCGGTCGGGCAACGTGGTTTACCTTGCCAAAGAGGTGCAAAAAAAATTCGGCGACAAGGTTATTTTTTCCAACGCCAACATCTCCGTGGAGCGGGGGGAGCGCATTGCCTTTGTGGGGCGCAACGGCGAAGGAAAAACGACCATGAGCCGCATCATCGTGGGGCAGCTGCCATACGAGCAGGGAGAATCAATTGTGGGGCATAACGTAAACATTGGGTATTTTGCGCAGAATCAGGACGACCTGATGAACGGAGATTTCACCGTGTACGACACGCTGGAGTGCGTTGCCACCAGCGAAATCCGAACCCGCCTGCGCGATATTTTGGGGGCATTCCTGTTTCGTGGCGACGATGTGGACAAAAAAGTGCGCGTGCTGAGCGGCGGCGAGCGCTCGCGGCTCGCTATGGCAAGGCTGATGCTGGAGCCATACAACCTGCTGGTGCTCGACGAGCCGACCAACCACATGGACATGCGCTCAAAAGATATACTCAAGAGCGCGCTCTTGAAGTATGACGGTACGCTGATAGTGGTGTCGCACGACCGCGAGTTTCTGGACGGGCTGGTGAACAAGGTGTACGAATTTCGCGACGGCAAGGTAAAGGAGCACCTCGGCTCCATTTGGGACTTCCTGCAGCGGCGAAAGCTCGAGTCAATGCGCGAGCTGGAGCTGCAGGCCACGACCCCGGCGCAGGAAATAACGCCATCTCCGCAAAAAAAGAAGGAAGCGCAAACCGAAACCTCTCAAGAAGAGCTGTCGTACGCCGACAAAAAGGAGAAGGACCGGCAGCAGCGCAAGCAGCAAAAGCAGCGCGAAGAGCTGGAAAAGCAGATTGAGCGCTGCGACGCCGAGCTGGCAAAAATGGATGCCGCGCTGGCCGAAAACCCCACAAAGGCAACCCTCGACTTTTTTGCGCGCTACAACGACCTCAAGAAGCAGCAGGACGACCTGATGTGGAGGTGGGGAGAGATGATATAGCGGGAGAATTTTTGAATTTTAATCCTCCTCCTGTTCGGAACAAAATGTTGGTAAAAAATGGCGTTTCCCCGTCGCCCCCCCCCGTCCTGCCGCGCCCGCCATCCTCATTCAAAATTCAAAATTCAGAATTCAGAATTCAAAATTCAGCATTTCACCTTCACCACTATTTTTTTTATTTCGCCGTTGCCGATTAGGGGTGCATGCACGTCTTCGGGGAAGAAGATGGCGAATTGCCCCGGCTTAATTCCGATGTAGGTATCGGGCTTATTGGCGTAGAAGACGATGTCCTTTTCGGGGTTGTACGCCTCCTTGATGCTTTCGCAGTCGGAGCGGTGGCTCCAGCCAAAGGTCTCCTTACCGCTAACGCAGAGCTGTATGTCAATGTAGCAATCGTGCGCTTCGTGCTTAGCGGCCTCCGGCGCAATACCCTGGCGCACCATGAGGGTAGCGTAAACGTTGGCGCCGTCAAGCTCGTACTTGCCCTCCTCCAGCTTGCTCAAATCGTTGTTGATGAGGAAGTCAAACGCTTTCTCAAAGTGTCGGTTTAGCGAAAAATATTTTTTCGCGCTGCTTAGTTGGTCAATTATCATAGCGAAAATGTTTAATTTTGTTTCGGCAAATATAGCTATTTTTTGAAATCCGAACGCTAAGAAGCAAAATTATATGCGTTTTAAAGTTTAATAAAATCTGAAATTCATCAATGAAAATTATTTGCGTAGGCTACAACTATCATGGCCATAGCGAAGTGCTGCCGGACGGCGGGGCGGGTAATCCCGTTTTTTTTATCAAGCCGGATACTGCGCTGCTGCGCGGCAACCAGCCGCTATACTACCCCCGCTTTACGCAAGATTTGCGCTGTGGAGTAGCGCTGGCGCTGCGCATTTGCCGGATGGGCCGCAGCATAAGCGAGCGCTTTGCGCACCGCTACTACGCCCAAGTTGGCGTTGGCGTTGACTTTACCGCGCACGACGTGCAGCAGGAGTGCATAAAAAAAGGCCTGCCCTGGGAGGCCTGCAAGGCGTTTGACTACTCTGCGCCCGTTAGCCCCAGCTTCGTGGAGCTCGCCGCCTTGCGGGATGCGGCGGATATAAAGTTCTCGCTGGAGCTGAACGGCAAGACGGTGCAGCAGGCCGGCAGCAGCGAGATGATTTTTGGCTTTAGCCGCATTGTATCGCACGTATCGAGCTACGTTACGCTCCGGATGGGCGACCTCATTTTTACGGGTACGCCGCCGGGCGACGGAAGCGTAAAAATAGGCGATACGCTTGTCGCAAAAATTGAGGGTACGCCGCTGCTCTCGGTGGAGATTAAGTGAACCGCCGGCGATTTGATTACGCCATGTTAAGGGCATAATGAATGCGTGAGCAAAAATTCAAAATTTCACAACGATTCCTGCCTTTACCCACTGCCCCGGCTGCGGTATGTTGCCAAAGTCAAGGTAGGTAACGTTAAGCAGGTTTGTGGCCTCGGCAAAGATGCTACAGCGATCGTCCTCCCAGCATATCTTTAAATCGCACAGCCAGAAAGGCTTGAATTGCGTTGCCGCGGCGTAGGTTTTGGTGTCGGCGTCAAAAGGCTTGTAGCTTCCGGCGCGCTGCCGGTACTGCAGGCGCCACGAGGCGTACAGGTTGCCCCATACGCCATGCTGGAGCGCCGCCGTGAGGTGGTGGCTCAGCTGCTCTACCACGTAGCTTGCCGTTTTCTCTTCGTCGCTTGGCGTAGCGTACAGGTGGGCGTAGCTGATGGCCGCCTTTTTGAGAAAGCGCCCTTGCGGTGCGTACTCGGCGTGAAGGCTCACGCCGGAGGTCGCAACGTTGGCTATATTTTGCGAGTACCAAAGGTTGTCGTCCGGGTTGAGCCTCCAGTTGATGATGCGGTAGCCGTAGCGGTAAAACCCCGAGGCCGAGGCGCTCCAGGAAGCCCTGCGGTAGCGCAGCGCAAGCTCTCCGGTAACGGCTTCCTCCGGCTTTAAATCGGCATTTCCCCTGTACGAGCCTACGCTGTAGTACAGGTCGGTAAACGTTGGCAGGCGGTAGTCGTTGCTGCCGGCAGCGATTACCTGCCATGCGGCGTTGAGGTCATACGCCGCATTACCGCCGGCGTACGCGCTGAAGCCAAAGTCGTTGTTGCCGGCGCCCATTACCCCAAGCGTGATGTGGAGCTTCCGCACGTGGAGCGTACGCTGCAGGAAGGCCGAGAGGTGCTCGCGCTTTTTTTGGCGCGTGTAGAAAGCGTTGCTTCCCTCCTCTCCCCTCACGGCGACAGGCTTCGGCATTGGCTCACCCAGCGCGCTGCTGTAGATGTGCTCGTAGCGGTAGCCGAATCCGGCGGCGCTTGCCCCGAATTTGTCGAGGCGGGTAAGCTGCGCCTGCCCTCCCGCCATATCGGTGCGGTGGTAGTTGTGGCCGGCGTACCAGCTGGGAGGGTCGGCGTGGAAAAGTTCGTACCGGTCGTAGTGCCGGCGGTGGTAGAGGGTTGCGGAAAGCCCCCACGCTCCTCTTTCAGCGCTGTAGCGTACGCTCGAAAGGAGAGTTTGCGTACGGTCGTGCTGGTGGAGATACTCCGGCGTATAGAAGCTGTTTGCCCCAAAATCCTTGCTCTGGTAGCCCAGCTGTCCGCTGAGAACGCCGCTTTTTCCGGTGGCGTAGCGCACCTGCGCGTACACGTTGGCAACATCAAATTCGGTGTTGGCGGCGTACCCGTCGCTCTTGCTCCTGCTTGCCGATACTGCCGTGCGCAGGGATTTTGCGGCAAAGCTTCCCGTAGCGCTGCCGCTCCGGTAGCCGTGCATACCCTGCATCAGCCCCACAGAGGCGCCCGAGCGCTCCGGTGTGCTCGTAACGATGTTGATGGCGCCGCTGTACGTAACCGCGCCAAATGCCCACGCGCCGGGGCCTTGCAGCACCTCTATGCGCTGCACGTCTTCGAGGTTAATGGGAATATCTAAGGAGTAGTGGCCGGTTTGCGGGTCGGTAATGTTTACGCCGTTGAGGAGGACGACCGTTTGGTCGAAGGCGCCGCCGCGGAGGGATATATCGGCCTGCACGTTGTTGCCGCCGCGCGTTCTGACGTCAACGCCGTCAACGTAGCGCAGCAGGTCTTGGATGTTCTGCACCGCCGCCCGCTCGATGTCGCTGCGGCCGATGAGGGCTACCATGCGCGCCGGCTCGGCGATGGCCAGCGCTTTATCGCCCGTTACCGTAATTTCGTCTATGGGTACGGGCTTATCCTCGTGCTCGCGCTCGGAGGCCTGATGGGCACTTGCCTGCGCCGACGCCTGCTGTGCGCCGAGCGTTACCAGCGATAAGCTTGTGGCCAGCACGCCGATTTTTATTTGCTTACCGAGGCTGTTGAACACAGCGTAGCTTTTGCGCGTCCAGCGGCAAAAGCAAATGGTGCTTTTAGTTGCTCTACTTTTCATGTTTTTTATGGGGTTGAAGGAAAGGGTTTTGTTTAGTCATAATGTTATAAAATGTTGGAAAATTCGATGCTATTATCGCCGTAGGAGCTGCTGAACAGGATATCAAACCGGCCGCTGCTTACCGTTATGCTAACATTTTCGCCATTTTCGATAAATGTTCCGGCAAACTCAAATGTTCCGGAAAGGCTTACGCCGCGGCGCTCGTTTGAGTCGGCGTATATATTTCGGCTACGGATGAAGTGGAGCGAAGCAGACGTAACGTTTAGCCCGTTGCCAAAATTTTCGTCGCCGGACGGAAGCTCAACCAAAAGGGTGCCCTGCTGAGAGGAGAATTTTTGGCCGGCCAGCAACTCCTGCAATCCGGTGAGCGAATTGGGCATTTCCGATCGGAAGTCGAACAATATCTCCATCACGTTGTCGGGCGTTTTGTACCCCATCAAGGAAAACCGGAGCATCCCGTCTCCCGCTTTTGAAATGCGCGCGTCGGCTATGCCGGAGTAGTTGTAAGAGAAGAGCCTCCAAACTTGCTCGAGTGTCCTATGCCTGTTGACCGTAGTAATCTTTGCCCCGGCCATGTTGTAGCCATACTCCGTGTATTTGGGCAGATCGCCGTCGAGCAGTAGTACGCTCTTGTTAAATTCGCGATCGTCATCGGTTGGCTCGCAGCAGGGCAAGGCAAGCAGCGTCAGATACATCGTCAGGCATACGGCGGGAAGCATTTTTTTCGTTTGCATACTATTTTTTTTTTAGCTGTAAAAAACAAATAGAGGAACGTATAGCGATATCTGTGCAGTAAAGCCTTGATTCATGTGGTAGTAAATCGTACTGCTCTTGGAGAGCTTAAACGGTATCCCCGCCTCCAGCCTGAAGTTGAAGGTATCGAAGCTTCCCCAGCGGAGGCCCAGCTTGACGTGTGCGTTGACAAAAAAGGAATCAACGCTTTCAAAGTAAGACTTGAGGCGCTGCTTAACCTCCTCCGAGGTGCTGGCTTCGGTGATGAATTTGGAGGTAGCGTAAAGGTTAAAGTTAGCTTTTAAACTGCCCTTGAGGTAAAACCCATAATCGGGGTCGTTGGCCAGCGCGAAGGTTACCTCAACGGGTACGCTGGCGTACGATGCAACAGACCTTACGTCGCTTACAGAGGTGTAGTGCACGTTAAGGTCGTCCTCAAAGTCAACAACGTAGGCAGCGCCCTTGTAGCTTGGCCAGCCAAAAAGGTAGCTGTTGAGCTGCGTGTAGTAAACGCCTGTGGCGAAGGTAATGCGCATGTCAAAAAAGCCTTTTTCGCCCAACATGCCAACGTGCAGCAGGTTAGCAGCGGGCATAAGCCTTGGGCCGTTGCGAAAATCCTCCTTGCGCGTTAACGTAGCGTTGTACTGGCTGTAGCCTGCCGAGAACCCCAGCTGTATGCTGTTGTCCGGTATATACGTGCGATGAAAGTAGTATCGGTAATCGGCATCGTAGCCCGGCAGGTGTTTGCTCCTGCCATACGCTGTATGAGTACAGCTTAGCAGCGCTACCGACAATCCTATCGCGTAAAGTATTCTCATATGTCTGGCTATATGGGATATTTTATGGGATATTTTAAGAGATACAAAGTTAATACAAATATTGGAAAGTAATTTTTTTATGAAAAAAAAAGAAGTATTTTTGCTGCCATGCAAAGCTATTTATTTGACACACTACACACATACTTTTGAATTTCTTCCCACCTCGGCAAAAGAGTGCCAACGCCGCGGCTGGAATTACGTTGACGTTATCCTCTTTACAGGCGACGCTTACGTTGACCACCCCTCGTTTGGGGCGGCGGTGATTGGCCGTACGCTCGAGGCGCAGGGCTACCGCGTGGCCGTTATTCCGCAGCCCAACTGGCGCGACGACTTGCGCGACTTTAAAAAACTTGGCGCGCCGCGGCTGTTCTTTGGCGTTACATCGGGTAGCATGGACAGCATGGTAAACCGCTACACCGCCAACAGGCGCCTGCGCAGCAGCGACGCCTACACGCCCGACGGGCGTAACGACATGCGCCCCGACTACGCGGCTTACGTGTACGCCCGCACGCTCAAGGAGCTTTTCCCGCAGGTACCTGTCGTTCTTGGCGGCGTAGAGGCCTCGCTTCGCAGGTTCACCCACTACGATTACTGGCAGGATACGCTGCGGCCCAGCATACTCTACGATACCCGCGCCGACATGCTGGTGTACGGAATGGGCGAAAAGCCGATAGCCGAGGTTGCCCGGCGCCTGAGCTGCGGCGAAGCCGTGGAGGCGCTGACGGATATTCCGCAAACAGCCTACATGCGGCGGAAGGGCTGCGGCAGCAGCGCCGCCGTTGCCCTGCACTCCTTTGAGGACTGCCAAAAGAGCAAGGCCAAGTTTGCCGAAAATTTTACACGCATCGAGACGGAGTCGAACAAGGTGCAGGCCGCAGTTCTGCAGGAGGCGGTGGGGGATATGGTGGTGGTAGTCAATCCGCAGTATCCGCCCATGAGCGAGCAGGAGATTGACGCTTCGTTTGACCTGCCCTACACGCGCCTGCCGCACCCGCGCTACAGGGACAAGCGCATACCGGCCTACGAAATGGTGAAGCACTCCATCAACATCCACCGCGGATGCTTTGGTGGGTGCAGCTTTTGCGCCATCTCCATGCACCAGGGCAAGTTTGTGGCAAGCCGTTCGCAGCAATCTGTGCTGGAGGAGGCCAAAAAGGTGGCTGCGCTGCCCGACTTCAGAGGCTACCTCTCCGACGTAGGAGGCCCATCGGCCAACATGTACAGGATGCAGGGCAGGAGCGCAAAGGCGTGCGCCAAGTGCTCGCGCTGCTCGTGCCTGTACCCCAGGCGGTGCGGCAACCTCAACGCCGATACCGCGCCTTTGCTTGAGCTGTACGCAAAAATCCGGGCGTTGCCGGGCGTAAAAAAAGCTTTTGTTGGCAGCGGTATTCGCTACGATTTGGTTGTGGACGAGCACGGATTCTTGGACGAAGCTGCGCAAAAGTACTTCCAAACCCTCCTGCGCCACCACGTATCGGGGAGGCTCAAGGTAGCGCCGGAGCACACCGCCGAAGAGGTGCTGGCGGCCATGCGAAAGCCAAGCTACCGGCTATTTTACCAGCTGAAGCAGCTTTTTGACGCGCAAAATCGAGCCGAAAACCTGCGCCTGCAGCTCATACCCTACTTCATATCCAGCCATCCGGCCTGCACCAACGCTCACATGCAGCAGCTGGCGGACATAACGCGCCTGCAAGGATTCCGGCTGGAGCAGGTGCAGGACTTTACCCCAACCCCCATGACGCTGAGCTCCGTGATGTACTACACCGGCCTAAATCCCTATACAAAGGAGAAAATTTACGTAGCGCGCTCCAAAGAGCAGAAGCTAAAGCAGAACAGCTGCTTCTTTTGGTACAAAAATGAAAAATCTTGAGCCGAACGAAGCAACGCCCTGTGTGGAGAACGCGCCTCTTGACCTTGAAAAAGCGTCCCCCGCCCCGTGTCCCGCTTTTCTTTTTCTGTCAGAATGCTTGCCAATTCGCTTAAATTGCCTATTTTTGTGCTCATAATGTGGTGATAATTTTTATTACTTGTTTTGCATTGTAACTATCACAAATATAGTAATTTATATAAAATTATCGCCACTTTTTTCGAAAAATCACCACCTGAATTTCAACTATTTAACAAGGTGGGAAGCTTGAATAAGTAAAAGTAAAAGAATGATATACGGCTTACTAAAAGGCAAAAAGGGGCTTATTTTTGGGGCGCTCAACGAAAAATCTATTGCATGGAAGGTGGCAGAGCGCGCCTGCGAGGAGGGGGCACAGGTTGTGCTCACCAATACGCCTGTTTCCATGCGGCTTGGCACTATCAACGAGCTGGCAAAAAAGCTCAACACTGTCGTTATTCCTGCCGACGCAACCAAGGTGGATGACCTGGAAAATCTGGTGCAAAAGAGCATGGAGCACCTCGGAGGGCAGCTTGACTTTGTGCTGCACTCCATCGGCATGTCGCCAAACGTGCGCAAGGGGAAAATGTACGACGACCTCGACTACGCCTACCTCCAGCAAACGCTGGATATTTCGGCCATTTCGTTTCACAAGATGCTGCAAGTATGCCGCAAGGCCGACGCCATCAGCGATTGGGGGTCGGTGGTAGCGCTCTCGTACATTGCAGCGCAGCGTACGCTGTACGGCTACAACGATATGGCCGACGCCAAAGCCATGCTCGAATCCATTGCCCGCAGCTTTGGCTACATCTACGGGCGCGAAAAAAAAATCCGCATCAACACCATTTCGCAGTCGCCCACGCTAACCACTGCCGGCAGCGGCATTATGGGCTTCGACAACCTCGTGGACTTTGCCGACCGCATGTCGCCGCTCGGCAACGCCGACAGCACAGACTGCGCCAACTACGTCATTACGCTATTCTCCGACCTCACCCGCAAGGTAACCATGCAAAACCTCTTTCACGACGGAGGATACTCAAGCATGGGTATGAGCTTCCGCGCCATGAAAGTCTATAACGAAGGCCTGGAGTACAGGGACGTTAAGGAGGATAAAACGAAGCATCCGAAACCTAACGCCAAGTAAATTGGTCGCTAAACCGTATTTTTGGCTTCAACAAAAATTAATTTTTCAAACATCCAATCGGGACAACCAAAACGCCGTCTTTTCTACGGTAAGCAAATTGCCCACCGGTCAGTATGAGCAAAAACGAAGGGTCTCGCATTTTGTCTGTGTTTATCTTCTCTTTCAATTTTAACAGATTATCTGCTGCCTGTTCGATTTGCCGGTTTCCTAACTTTACTTCTACTGCACCCCAGCGGCCATTGCGCAGCTGCACAATCATATCTGCCTCCAATCCGCTTTTGTCGTGGTAGTGAAACACATCTCCGTCATTTCGCTGCGCGTAAACGCGAACATCGCGCGCGCACAGCGCTTCAAACAGAAAGCCAAAATATTCAAAATCCTGCAAAACTGCTGCCGGATTGATGCGCATAGCAGCCGTAGCAATTGATGGGTCAACAAAATGGCGCTTCGGCGAGGTGCGTATCGCCGCTTTGGAGCGCAGCGAAGGCGACCATGCAAGCATATCTTCTACCACAAAAATTCGTCGTAAAGCATTGTAGTACACTGCAAACGTTTTATCCGAAATGCTTGTTTCGGTGCTTTCTACATCGCCCAGTATCGTTTGCGCAGAAGTCATTGTCGCGATATTTCGGGCCAGCGAGCGCAAAAGCAACCTAACGCGGGTTGGATTTTTTTCTACGCCATCAACCCGCGAAATATCCTGATTGATAATTGCTTCAACATAATCAACAGCCATTCGCAAGGCCGTTGCATCGGACTTGTTGATTGTTGCAGGAAAACCGCCTCTGCATAGCGCAAACGCTATATGCTCTATGCTTAAATCGGATTTGCCTTCGATTTCGTGCTTCCCGTCAAACAAATCGGCAAGCGAAACGGTTCCGTTTGATTCTTTCGATTCGTACAAGCTCATCGGGCGCATCAAAATCCTTGCAAAACGACCCGTTCCCGTGTGCGACGTTACGTTGTCGGCAGGCACGGCAGAACCGGTCAAAATAAACTGTCCTGCCAAGCCTCGGTTATCCACTTCAAAGCGCACCGCATCCCAAAGAATGGGCGACATTTGCCATTCGTCAATCAGGCGCGGATTTTCACCTTTCAGCAGCAGCGAAGGCTTGGTATCTGCCATCTCCTGGTAAGAGCGCGCATTATCGGTATCCTGCATAAGCAGGATACTTCGTGCAACATTTGCGGCGGTGCTTGTTTTTCCGCACCATTTTGCCCCTTCAATAAGCACCGCTCCCATAGCGTCAAGCGCACTTTGAAGGTCAAAATCACAAACCCTTGATAAATAGTTACTTTTGCTCATATACAGCTATTTTTGAGTGCAAAGATACATAAAACTTCCGAATTTGGCAACTTTTTACTTCCCGATTTGGCGATATTTTACTTCCCGATTTGGCAGCCTTTTACTTCCCGATTTGGCAACCTTTTACTTCCCGATTTGGCAGCCTTTCACTTCCCGATTTGGCAGCCTTTTACTTCCCGATTTGGCAGCCTTTTACTTCCCGATTTGGCATCTTCTTACTTCCCGATTTGGCATCATTTTACTTCCGAACTTGGCATCCTTTTACTTCCGAATTTGGAATTAATTCTTTATTGATCTTATGGTTTACGCCTCTTGTGATGAAATATTTTTGCTGCTCTGAAAGATTTGTTATATTTTTGTATTACAGCATTTGAACTTTGCGTTTGATTTTTACAAAACGTAAATCGCTTAATATTAGTTATTTATAAAAACAAAATGCTATTTTATTAAAATTCTATTCTTACATAACTTCCAAAAATTGAATGATTTATAAGCAACGAAAAGTGTCGCCCGAAAATCTGCTATTTGGCATACGTCCGGTGATGGAGGCCCTGCAAAACGGCCGCGAAATAGACAAGGTAATGCTGAGAAGAGGCATGGAGGGTGAGCTGGCGCAGCAGCTGGTTGCGCTGCTCGAAGAGCGGCATGTACCGGTGCAGCGCGTACCGGCTGAAAAGCTCAACGCGCTTACGCAAAAAAATCATCAGGGAGTGGTGGCGTTTGCTTCGCTCATAGCCTACGCAGATTTTGAAGAGGTGGTAATAAGCGTTGTAGAGCGCGGGGAAGCGCCGCTGGTGCTGCTGCTCGACGGCGTAACCGACGTGCGCAATTTCGGCGCTATTGCGCGCTCGGCGGAGTGCGCAGGGGTGCATGCCATAGCAGTTCCGGCCAAGGGCGCTGCGCAAATCAACGGCGACGCGCTCAAGACGTCGGCGGGTGCGCTCAACATAATGCCGGTATGCCGCGTACCCAGCCTTCGCAGCGCAATAGCCTACCTGCGTAACAGCGGAGTGCAGGTGGTAGCTGCTACCGAAAAAGCCGACAAGAGCCTGTACGCGCTCAACCTCGCCCGGCCAACCGCCATCGTAATGGGGTCGGAGGAGGCAGGCATATCGTCCGACATCCTGCGCACGGCAGATGAGCTGGTGCGTATTCCGCTGCGCGGCAGCATTGCCTCGCTCAACGTGAGCGCGGCGGCAGCGGTAGCGCTGTTTGAGGCGGTCAGGCAAAGAAGCTGAAAACAATTAACAATTAATAATTAACAATTAACAATTAGCAATTAATCACAATCACAACATGAAAAAATTAGCAACGCTATTCATCATTTGCCTGCTGTATGCCGGCGCAAGCGCACAAGCCAAAAATCCCAGCCACCAATGGTTTGAGGAGGCACGTTTCGGTTTATTTGTCCACTTTGGTCCGTACAGCGTCCTGTGCGACGGCGAGTGGGTTATGCACAATAAATCAATAGCCGTGCACGATTACAAAAAGCTGCAGCACATTTTCAACCCTCAGCTGTTTGACGCAAAAAAGCTGGTGGGCATTGCCAAGGAAGCCGGCATGAAGTACATCACCTTCACCTCGCGCCACCACGACGGGTTTAGCAACTGGGATACCAAGCAGTCCGATTGGAACATTATGCGCACACCCTACGGCAAAGACCTCATCCGGCAGCTGGCCGACGAGTGCCACAAGGAGGGAATTAAGCTGGCGCTCTACTACTCCCTGCTGGACTGGTCGCGCGAAGATTACAGCCACACCACAGGCCGCACAGGCAAAGGCATAGTCCACAACGAGCAAAAGGACTGGAGTTCCTACGTTGCCTTCATGAAGGCGCAGCTGACGGAGCTGCTCACCGGCTACGGCGAAATTGCAGGAATATGGTTTGACGGAGAATGGGACCAGCTGCCGGAGGAAAATCAAAAAGTAGCGCACGAAATGTCTGCCGTGAACTGGCGCTTTGACGAGATATACAGCTTAATTCACACCCTGCAACCCGCCTGCATGATTGCCAACAACCACCATCTCCCGGCCCTGCCCGGCGAGGACTACCAAGCTTTTGAGAAAGATTTGCCCGGCGAAAACACAGGGGGTGGATTTAGCGCAAACCAAAGCATTGCCGGAGCTCTGCCGCTCGAAACCTGCGAAACCATAAACCGCTCGTGGGGATACCACCTCCGCGACAACGACTTCAAGTCAACCCGGCAGCTGGTACAGCTGCTGGTGAAGTCCGCCGGATACGGAGCAAACCTCCTGCTGAACGTTGGGCCTATGCCTACGGGCGAGGTGGAGGATACCTGCATTGCCCGCCTGAAGGAGATGGGGCAGTGGATGTCGGCTTACGGAGAAACCATATACGGCACGGCAGCAGGCGTTGCCAGGCCGCAGGCGTGGGGAGCAACCACCCGAAAGGGCAACACGCACTACATCCACATTCTGAACAAGGAAGGCGAGGAGCTAACGCTACAATTCCCTGCCGCCGTTCTGTCGGCAAAATGGCTAAACCCAAGCGCAACCTCGAAGCTCTCGTGGAAGAAGGGCAAAAAAACGGGCAGCGCAACGTTCAAGCTGGCCGACATACCGAGCGGTTTCGATGCAATTATTGAGGTGAAAACCAAAAAATGATGCATAAGGCCATGCTTGATTTAAATCTCCAAAAAAAGCCTTTAAAACCCCAAAAACAGGGTTGGAGTTTTGAGCCTTAAATTTTTAAATCTCATACAACCCTTTTATACGGTAGCGCTGGCGCATGGGGAGTTTCCCGTGCACAGCGTTGCCTTGCGGCTTTTGCGAAGCGCAACCTCCATTGTCTGCTGCGACGGTGCGGTGGAGGCGCTGCTGCAATTCGGCATGGAGCCTACCCACATCGTAGGTGATTTGGATAGCATTCCGCCGGAGCTGAAAGAGCGCTTTGCCGACAGGCTGCACCATGAGGCGGACCAGGAGAGCAACGACCTTACAAAATCCATAAATTTTTGCAAGCTCAACGGCTACAACAAAATTACCATTCTGGGGGCAACCGGCAAAAGGGAAGACCATACGCTGGGCAACATATCGCTCATGGCCGACTACGCCGGAAAAGTAGATGTGCAAATGCTAACTAACTATGGCGCGCTAAGCGTAGCCTGTAGCAGCTCAACTTTCGAGAGTTTTGCCGGACAGCAGGTATCTATATTTTGCCTGTCGCCGCGCACAAAAATCACCACCAAGGGGCTGCAATACCCGATTACCGACCGCTCCTTACCCTCGTGGTGGATGGGTACGCTGAACGCGTCGCTGGGAGATTCGTTTTCCGTACATTTTTCGGAGGGCAGCGTACTGGTGTTCAGAGCGTACCCCGATTGGGTTTAATCCATCCCCCGCGCCCTGCTCCCGCGCATCCACTTTTCGTTACCGGCAATGTCCCAAAATTCGTTGTAGCTTTTCATCTCGAACCTTGAAGCCTCCTCGCCCGCACCTTTGTACGCCCAAAATCCTTTGATATGGGCGTCAACGCTTTTCATCCTAAAGTACACCTGCCCTTTTAAGGGGCCGGTAGCGTAGGTAGCAGTGCCCTCCTGTATGGTAATTTGCAGGGTAGTATCGCGCATGTTAAACCATACGTTATCGCCGTCCAGCGTTTTGGTATTCATCGGCAATACAAAGCTGGCAGGCCTCCCGCCGGCGGAAAGCCCAAAGCAACCCGTCACGTTAGCGCCGTTAATGTTGGACTCCACGTTGGCCGGCGCTCCGCCAAACATGGGGTTGCTGCCGTTGCTCTCCATTCGCGCCGACGAAACGAAGCGCGCCATTGCTGTGGTTATGCCGTCCACCCTGAGCGTTACGGTATCAAAAGGGCAGTAAAAAACGGTATCGGTTTGCCCTTCCAGAAAAAAGCCGCCACGGGTAATCGTACAAATTCCCGGTACCGCAGTGGGGTTGGAGGAGAGGGATGAGAGGTCGCCGATGGAGTACTGCGTCAAATTTTCCGACCGCTGCTTGCCCTGGTAGCGTTGGGTGACGCGGCCGTAGCTGTCGTTAGGATTTTCGCGCCAAACGAAGGCAGAAACAATAAAGGGGGGCGCATACCTGGAGGTGTCGCCATCCATGTTAATGGGGGTAACCAGTACACCCGGCATACCCAGCACCGACATGGCGTGGGGCACAACGTCCTCTGCCCAGAATTCCTCGTCCGCGCCGTCTCCGTTCATATCGTAGAGCACGCGCAGCCGGTAGGTGTTGCCGGGCACCAGAGAAAAATCGTCTCGGGTGGCGTAAGCGCCTTTTCCGGCGTCAAGCAGGGTAAGCTGCTCATCGTTTATCCACACCTTTGCGTTGGGTACGGCCGGGCAGGTATCCCCGCCAAAAAAGTTGGTCGATTTGGTGATAGTAACCACCTGCTGCATAGTGTCGGTGGTAAGCATAGCCACCACTATCAGCTTTGGATTTTGGCTATTCGTGTCGATAGTAACGCGCTCTACGCACGAGCAGGCAAGCAGCGCTGCAAAAAAACAAAGAGTTTTAGTTCTCAATTTTGAATTTTGAATTTTGAATTTTGAATGATTGTCCTGTTGTACTCGATATTTTTTATTCTCTCATTTTACCGATAATCATATTATACATTTAATCCACGTTTTTTGTTTTGTTCATTTATAAACTCATGTAACGGTATGGTGGGCTCTCCTTTCAGTTTCATGGCTTCCAATCCATCTAAATAGGAATGAGGTTCTTTTGAGGGTTCAACCTTATTTTTCACCTTATTTTCTCAACAAAACAACCTCAGTAGTAGTAAAGAACGTAACGATGTGTATTAACTTCATTACCTCATTTTTGGGAGTTTTTAGGAGTCCTCTGTAAATTCTATACTTTGTAGCGAAGGAATACGGAATGAAATGCAGGTTTTACCATCAAAATGCGTAGCAGCAAGGTCGCCAAGCGCAAGTATATCCATTCCTATCAAACATTCTTCGCCCACAGGCAAAATACCGTCGCTAACAGTCAAATTTGTTATTTCGAGTTTACCACACAAAACCACTGCTGCTTTATAAAGTGGTGTTAGCGTATTGTGCGCACTTGCCGTATTGATAAACTGATAGCTGAATGGTATGCCGCCCAACTTTTCTACCACATTCATCGACACCACCGAACAAATTGCGCCTGTATCAATAATCCCCTGGGTTTCGTACTTTCCGTTAGAGCCAATTAAGGAAATTGATACGGGTAGCGTAAGTACATGAGTAATATTGTCGTATTTCTTTGTAAATGCGTAACTTTTCCCCATTTATTTAGCTCTTTTGGCGGTTGCGCACGTCAGAAAAAACCACCCGAGGCGTGTAACACTTCACAGTATATGCCTGTTCGCCCGGTGTGCAAAGCTGCATAATAAAGTTGCCTAATCCTGCCATCTCCATTCCTTTTTTGAAAGCGTCGGCATCGTCGGGCGAGGAATAGATAATCTTTCGGTCGGAGATTACGAGGTATTTTCCGTTATACTGCTTCACCAATTCGTCCTGATTGGCAAGATAATAATAAAAATTCCGAACTAACATCGCTGTATTGTTTTTTTTGTTTGTAACCACGCTGACGGGGCAAATTTACAATAATAATTCCTTACGGGCAAATATGGTTATTTCTTTTTTTTGAGGTGCTATGACGGGGCAAACGCACGAAATTTAAATGGTTTGAGGTGCCATCAACTATTGAATATAAACTCTAATTAATCCAACAAAAAGAAAAATAAAAGAAAATAAGGCTAAATCTTTTTTTGAGGGTTCAGCCTCATTTTTTACCTCATTTTTCTAACAAAACAACCTCAATAGCAAAGAGAGTTATGAATTTTGAATTATAAATTTTGAATTGGCTTACGCCGTCAGGATAATTCAAAATTCAAAATTCAGAATTCAAAATTTCTTCGTCTTCCAGCTGTATATCAGCATGGATATACCCAGCAGCACAAAGGGGATGCTAAGCAGCTGCCCCATATCAAGCGGCATACCTTCCTCAAAGTCAACCTGGCGCTCTTTGATGAACTCCACAAAGAAGCGGAAGGTGAACACCAGCACAAGAAATGCTCCGAATAAGAAGCCTTTGCGGTTGAGCAGGCTGGATTTTTTTGCGTAAGCGTACAGGAGGATACAAAATATCAGCAGGTAAGCCAGCGCCTCGTATATTTGCGTGGGATGCTTGGGCACAACCTCGTGGCGGCGCTCAAAAATAAAGCCCCACGGCAGCGAAGTCTGGATGCCGTATATCTCGGAGTTCATCAGGTTGCCCATGCGGATGAAAAAGCCGGTGAGCGCTACCACAATTACTATTCTGTCGAGCAGCCAAAGGTAGTTCATCTTGTACTTGCGGCAAAAAAAGTATAGCCCCAGCGGAACGCCAATAGCCGCGCCGTGGCTTGCTAAGCCGCCTTCCCAAATTTTCAGGATTTCGAGCGGGTGCGAGAGGTAGTAGCCCGGGTCGTAAAACAGGCAGTGCCCAAGGCGTAAGCCAACAATGGTGGAGACTACCGCCCACATGGTAAGCGTATCGAGCAGCGGTAGCGGCAGCTTATCGCGCTTGAAAAAGCGCACAAAGATGAGGTAGCTGCATACAAACGACAGCGCAAACAGCACCCCGTAGTAGCGCACATGAATCGGCCCAATGGAGAAAAGCTCAGGGTCAACATTCCATACAATTGCCGATAACATTTGAATTTTGAATTCTTGAATTTTTGAATTTAATTTTCCAGCAGCTTAAATACTTCGTCGAGCTTAGGGGCAAGGATAACCTCAATGCGCCGGTTTGCCTGCCGCACTTCGGGCGTTTTGCCGGCTTGCAGGGGCATAAACTCAGCCCTGCCCGCCGCCGTTACCCGCGACTGGTCTATACCTCTGTTTCTAAGCATAATGCGCACTACCGATGTGGCGCGCTTCACGCTCAAATCCCAGTTGTCCTGCAGCTGACCTGTGCCCTTGTACGGCACATCGTCGGTGTGCCCTTCGATGGTTACGTTGATGTCGGGGTTCTGCTCCAGCACCTTTGCCAAGCTGCTGATAGCCTCAACGCCGCGCGCGTCAACGGTGGAGCTGCCCGATGCAAATACCAGCTTTTCGTCGAGCGAAACATATACCTTTCCGTCGCGCATGGCTACGGTCAGCCCTTTTCCCTCAAAGCCCAGCAGCGCGTCGGCCACCTTTTTGCGCAGCGCCTGCGCAACCGAATCTTTTTGGAACAGGGCTTGCTGCAGGGCTATCAGCTTCCGGTTGCGCTCGCCCAAATCCTCCTCCAGCTTTTGGATGGAAAGCCCGCGCTCGTTGAGCTCCGCTTCGAGCTGCTGCGCAGACAGGGTGCGCTCGTTAAGCGCCTGCTCCGCGTTGAACAGCTGGCTTTCTTTTTGCTGCAACGCTTCCTGATTTTGCTGAATTTGCTCAAGCAGCTTGCGAATTTCCTGCCGGCTGCCCGTCTGCATGGTTTCCTGCGTTTTCAGCAAGTCGGCGTAGCGGCTGTTCAGCAGGCGCTGGTCTGCCCTCAGCAGCTCCACCGTATCCTGCAGGTCGAATATGTGGCTATTCTGTTTTCGTTCAAGTTCTTGCTGCTGCTGATTTTTTTCTTTCAAATCCTTGTTTTCCGACTCCAGCTGCGCGTTTTTGTCGTCGCAAATTGCTTTTTGAGCTTGCAAATCCTGAAATTTTTTAGGCGAAATGCAGGATGCAGAAATCAGCAGTAGCGATATTGTAGTAAAACGGATTGCGTACTTCATGGGTTACAAATAAATTAAATTTTTTTTACTCGCAAAAGTAGCGAGTAAAACCGCAAAGTTTGCTATCTTTGTCCTTTAGATATGTTAAATTTTACAAGTATGCCCCAAGGTAAGTACCCATTGCTGGAAACAGTAGAGTTCCCGACAGATTTGAAGCGGTTAGGCAGGCAAGCGCTGCCGGAGGTGTGTCGTGAGGTACGCGATTTTATCATTGACAAGGTGTCGGAAAATCCCGGGCACTTTGGCGCCAGCCTTGGCGTGGTGGAGCTCACGGTAGCCCTGCACTACGTTTACAACACGCCCTACGACAAGCTGGTGTGGGATGTTGGGCATCAGGCATACGCGCACAAAATCCTGACGGGGCGGCGCAAGCTCTTTGCCAACAACCGCTGCTACCACGGCATTAGCGGATTCCCCAAAATGGCGGAGAGCGAATACGACGCCTTTGGCACAGGCCACTCCTCGACCTCAATTTCGGCTGCGCTGGGCCTGGCGGTTGCCGCCAAGATGCAGGGCGAGCAGCGCCACGTGGTGGCCATCATCGGCGACGGCTCCATGACCGGTGGGCTGGCTTTTGAAGGGCTGAACAACGCCGGCATCGAAAAGTCAAACCTGCTCGTTATCCTCAACGACAACAACATGGCAATAGACCCCAGCGTAGGAGCGCTCAGCGAATACCTCACAAAGATAACCACCTCGCAGGTTTACAACAGGGTGAAAAACGAGGTCTGGAACCGAACGGAGCGGCTGAAAGGTATTCGCCTCTTTCTGCAAAAAACAATGATTGCCGTCAAGTCCTCCATTCTGCGGCGGGGCAACCTGTTTGAGGCGCTCAACTTCCGCTACTTTGGCCCGATTGACGGGCACGATGTGAACAAGCTGGTGGGTACGCTGGAAATGCTGAAAAACATACCCGGTCCCAAGCTGCTGCACGTCATTACGGTGAAGGGCAAAGGCTACAAGCCTGCCGAAGAAAACCAAACGCTGTGGCATGCGCCCGGCACGTTTGACCGCAACACGGGCGAGCGCCTCTGCACGAACAGAAGCGGGCAGCCACCGCTCTACCAGCACGTTTTCGGCGAAACAATCGTAGAGCTTGCCGAAAAAAACGAAAAAATTATCGGGATAACCCCCGCCATGCCCACCGGCTCGTCGCTCAATATCATGATGGAGAAAATGCCCAGCCGCGCTTTCGATGTAGGCATTGCCGAGCAGCATGCCGTAACGTTCTCCGCCGGGCTGGCCGCCGCCGGAAAAATTCCGTTTTGCAACATCTACTCCAGCTTCATGCAGCGGGGCTACGACTCCATCATTCACGACGTGGCGCTGCAAAACCTGCACGTTGTATTTTGCCTCGACCGCAGCGGGCTTGTAGGCGAGGACGGCGCTACCCACCACGGCGCCTACGATGTTGCCTTCTTACGCTGCATCCCCAACATGGTGGTGGCCGCTCCGATGAACGAGGTGGAGCTGCGCAGCATGATGTACACGGCGCAGCTGCCGCAGCAGCGCACGTTTGCCATACGCTACCCGCGCGGGAGCGGCGTTACGGAGCGCTGGCGCAGGCCTTTTGAAGAAATACCCGTGGGGAAAGCGCGGCTCGTCCGGAACGGCAGCCACATTGCCGTGCTAAGCCTTGGCCACGCCGGCAACTTTGCGGCGCAGGCCGCGGGCAGGCTCGAGCAGGAGGGCATCTCGGTCATGCACTACGATATGCGCTTTGCCAAGCCGGTTGATGAGGAAACGCTGCACGAGGTTGCAAAGCTCTTTACCCGCGTAATTACCGTAGAGGATGGCGCCGTTGTGGGGGGCATGGGGAGCGCGGCTGCCGAATTTTTCACCGCAAACGGCTACAAGGTGCAGGTTACGAGGCTTGGCATCCCCGACAGGTTTGTGGAGCACGGCGCCATGGCGCAGCTGCAAGCCGAGTGCGGCTTCGACGCCGACGGCATTTACCAAACGGTGAAGGAAATTTTGAATTCTGAATTTTGAATTTTGAATTGGCTTACGCCGTCAGGAATTCAAAATTCAAAATTCAGAATTCAGAATCAAATTTGTCGATAAAAATCTGCTGTTGGTCGGGGATTTATCAAAGCACACAGAATACCTGTTGAGAAAGCGCCGTGAAGGGTGTAGCTTCGTCCCCCGAAATCAAAACGCTTAATTTTTACAGCATAATGACAACATATTTGTTTACCATACCGTTTACCATACAATTTTGTTTACCATACAATTGCTTTTGAAATGAAGACACATCGCTTATTCACCATCCGCTCGCTCTTCACAGGCTTGCTTTTTGTAGCTGCGGGCGTGCTGCTGCTGATGTTCGACAGCGGCGTACTGCCGATTGAGCACAAGCGTATCATTTTTTCGTGGAAAATGCTGGCGTGCGTCATCGGCTTTTTGTGCCTGCTCAGCGCCCGCAAATTTTTTATCGGCGTAATCCTGATTCTCATCGGGGGGCTTTTTATTTTGTTCGAGCTCAACTTCGAGTCGCTGAGCTTCCTCAAAGTAAACATTTGGGCGCTCCTCATCATCATTGTAGGGCTTAACGTTGCGATCTTCCCGATCTGGCGCAGGCAGCGCTTCAACAAGTGGCGGCAGCGCACGGAGAGGATAAAAAACCTTTCGTCCGAGCAGCGCTTCGAGCTGTTCGACAGGTACCGGCAGCTGCACCACTGCCGCGACTTCCCTGCGGGCGCGCCGTTTTTTTACCGGTTTCGCCACCGCTGCCACAACAGCAAAAAAAAGAATACTGCCGGCCGCCCAGGCGCATCCAAGTCGGGCTACGTGGAGTACAACTCGGTATTTAGCGGACTTCACGAAAAGATAAGCGTCAAAAACTTCAGAGGCGGCGAAATTAACTGCATATTTGGCGGCGCAGAGCTCGACTTTAGCGAGGCGCAGCTCGACGAAGGCGTACACACGCTGGAGATAAACACGGTGTTTGGCGGCGTGCTGCTTTACGTCCCCGTTGACTGGCGCGTGGAGCTGCGGCAAGACCAGATGTTCGGCAGGTTTGTTGACAGGCGCCCCAAGCCTACCTTTGAGGTGGACGAAAAAAAGACGCTCATTCTGGAGGTAACAGCCGTATTTGGCGGGGGCGAAGTCAAGCTCAAGCCCGATTAGCAGCACGAAGCTTCGCCACGCCGAGCTTTGGCCTTAATCCTAAAATAATGCAACAGCAGAATAGTAATTTGTGAACAACATCAACCCGATACTCCGCTCTTACCGGTCGCGCTTAGCTTACGTGGCAGGCTGGATGATTGTTATTGACGTTTACATCTCGGTAGCATTTTACGTAAGCAGCATACCGTTTCACATCCTGCTGATAGACGCGCTGGCGTTTAACCTGCTGCTTGCCATGTGCTTTTTGCCGCTGTGGTATCCCATTCGCTACAACTCGTGGGACAAAAAATCGTGGAGGTTCAACATTTTGGCGCACTGCATTCTGTTTACCCTAATGCTGGCGGTATGCTTAGGTTGCAGCTACGCCTTTACGTACCTTTTTGCCATCAAGGACAGCGGCGCCTACTTTGACTTCATGGTCAGCTCGCTGCCGTGGAAAATACTTGAGGGAGCGCTGCTGTACGCGATAATTGTGATGGTTTACCACCTCCGCATTGCTATTGAGCAGCTGAACGAAAAGGCCGCCAACGAAATACACCTTACCAAAATGCTGAAAGACAGAGAAATCAACCTGCTCAAGTCGCAAATCAACCCGCACTTTCTGTTCAACAGCCTCAACTCGCTCAACTCGCTGATAATAAAAGACGCCAATCAGTCGCAGGAGATGCTCGTAGCCCTGTCGGACTACCTGCGCTACACGGTGCTCGCCACGCACCACGAAATATCCACGCTGAAGGAGGAGATGGAGAACATCAGGCGCTACCTCTCCATAGAGCAGCTGCGCTTTGGCAGCAAGCTTGCGTACGAAATGAACATGGCGGAGGATTGCCTCCCGCTCAAAATACCCACCATGCTGCTGCAGCCGCTGTTTGAGAACGCCGTAAAGCACGGCGTTTACGAGAGCACCGAGGTGGTGCGCATTGTGGCGACGGCCACGCAAAAAACGCAGCAGCTGCACATCGAAATCAGCAACAACTTCGACACCGAAGCCGTGGGGCAGCGCAAAGGCTCCGGCACCGGGCTAAAGAATACCAAAGAGCAGCTGCGGCTTCTTTACGGCGCCTCGGCGCTGCTGCAAACCAAAGTAGAAAACGGAAAATTTGTGGCGGCGCTGAAAATACCAATTTAAATACCGATTTAAACACCGATTTAACCGTTTAAAAGCATGACAGTACTTATTATTGACGACGAGGCGCCGGCGCGGGACATCATCCGCCACTACCTGAAAAGCTACCCCGAAGTAGCGATTATCGGCGAAGCAAGCAACGGCTTTGACGCCATGAAAGCCATCAAGGAGCAAGCCCCGCAGCTCATCTTCCTCGATGTGCAGATGCCCAAGCTCACCGGGCTGGAGATGCTGGAGCTGGTGGAAAACCCGCCGCTCGTGATTTTCTCCACCGCCTACGACCAGTTTGCCATCCGCGCGTTTGAGCAGAGCGCCGTTGACTACCTGCTCAAGCCATACTCTAAGCAGCGCTTCGACGCGGCGCTGCAAAAGGCGCTCGCCAAGGTGAGCTCGGGGCAACCCTCGCCGGAGAGCCTTCCGGCGCTGACGCTCGCTGCGCCGGGCGCCCTGACGCGCGTTGCCGTAAAAGACCGCCAGCAAATACACGTCATCCCGCTGCACAGCGTCTGCTACGTCGAAGCCTACGGCGACTACGTCAAGCTGCACACCGACAAGGGTATCTTTCTCAAGGAAAAAACCATGAAGTACTTTGAAGAAAATCTCCCGCCACAGCAGTTTATCCGCGTACACCGCTCCTTCATCGTAAACGTAGATATGGTGGCAAAAATCGAGCTCTACGAAAAAGAATCATACCGCGTACACCTCAAAAACGGCGAGGCGCTCCGAGCAAGCAGCAGCGGCTACAAGGCGCTCAAGGAAGCCGTAAGGTGGTAGCCCTGTATTTGCGTATCCATCAGCGCTTGCAATTCTCAAAAAAAAATATTAACTTTGTACCAAGTTTTTACATTGTTACATTGAGTAAGCATTATTGCATTGAGCAGGCATTTTTAAGATAAAATATAATGCCTGTTATCAATTTATTTGTAAAAATATGGCCTATTTTTAATACGCCGTAATCTTTAGTTGTTCACCTTACTTGAAAAAATTGGCGCTTCCGCCATCTTGTTCTTGGGCTTTTAATCTGTTTTTGCTCATTGCGGTACGTACGCTACTCCAAGTATCATCAGAATAATTAACGAAAAAAAATATTCATGGGAACCCATGAATTTACAAAGGGCGCCTGCCTGTACTGTACAGGGGAGGCGCTGCCTGCCTGTACGTGTCCGGTATGCTGCCGGCGCGCAGCAGGTTGAGCACTAATTAAAACAGCGATTTTTTTTTAAGAGGAGAATATTAATATGGAAAATACATTACCATCAGCAATCGAAAAGATGCTGGAAGGCCAACGTCAATTCTTTGCAACACATAGAACAAAAGATCTTCAGTTTCGCATAGAGCAGCTGAAAAAGTTCAGGTCGGCAATACAGCGCTACAAACCTAAAATATACAGCGCGCTGTGGAGCGATTTGCACAAGTCGCCCGAAGAGGCATACATGACCGAAATCGGCATAGTCATTCAGGAAATCGGGTATCACATTAAGCATCTAAGGAGGTGGGCTAAACCCCAAAAGGTTGCTACCCCCCTCAAGCTGTTCCCTTCGAGAAGCAAGGTGGTTTACGAGCCGCTGGGCATAGCGCTTGTCATTGCGCCGTGGAACTACCCGTTCCTGATAATGATGAATTCGCTTGTAGGGGCAATTTCGTCGGGGTGCTGCGCCGTGCTGAAGGCGTCGCCCTACGCGCCGGCAACCGCAAAGGTAATGGAGCAGCTGATAAACGAAACTTTTACGGAGGATTACATCGGGATTGCGCAAGGCAACAGAGATGTGAACATCTTCCTGCTGGAGCAGCGCTTCGACATTATCTTTTTCACCGGCAGCCGCGAGCTCGGCAAAAAAGTGATGCGCGCCGCCGCCGAGCACCTCACGCCGGTGGTGCTGGAGCTGGGCGGAAAAAGCCCCTGCATTGTTGACCGGGAGGCGAACATCGACGTTGCCGTAAGGCGCATAGCGTGGGGCAAAACGCTCAACGCCGGCCAGATATGCATTTCGCCGGACTACCTGTTCATACACCGTTCCCTAAAGCGCGAATTTATCATAAAGTTCGAGGAAGCTATCGTCAAAATGTTCGGCAACAGCTGCCGGGAAAGCCAGCACTACCCGCGCATTGTAAACCGAAAATCTATTGAGCGGCTGAAAGGGCTGCTGCAGGGAGTTAACATCATCTACGGCGGCGAGGTTAACGAGCCGGAGAAGTACATTGCCCCAACGCTGGTGGACGGCATGAGCGCAAGCCACCCCATCATGCAGGAGGAGATATTTGGCCCCATACTCCCCATCCTGACGTTTGATGATATTAATGAAGTTACCTCATACGTGAACTCCCACGAAAAACCTCTGGCAGTTTACTACTTCGGCAGCCGCTGCAAGGAAAAGGAGATACTGCGCAAAACGAGCGCCGGCGCCACCTGCTTTAACGAAATACTCCTGCAAATTGCCAACCACCACCTGCCGTTTGGCGGAGTAGGCGGCAGCGGCATTGGGAAGTACCACGGCCGGGACAGCTTCATGGCGTTCAGCAACCGTAAGGCTATCGTTACCAGCCCCACGTGGTTTGACATTACAACGAGGTACCCGCCATTCACCTGCTTCGGTATGCTGAAAAAGTTGCTGAATATTTAAACGGAATTATATGAAAGCGCGGCATATAGGTCAAAATTCAGGCTGAAATTTTCTGCAATCCCGATAAATAGTATCTTTGAAGCAAATCAAAGATTATGAATAAAAAAAGTGCTTTTATTGTGGTTCACCGGTAACCAAGAAAAACGGCAAAAAACAAGGTAAGCAACAGTACAAATGCTACGCTTGCGGGAAGCAATTTACAGGAGGCGATCGATTATCAGTGCCAGCGCTGTGGCAGCTATACGGCCAAAATAAGCAGACGATTTTCGAACTTGCCGCGCGCTTTTCGGTAAGCGAGAGTACCATAAAACGGCGTTTGCGAACTGTAAAAGAAGATTTTAGCTGCATGACAATGCCTCTAGGGGGGGATAGTTTTAATGGATTGTACCTATTTTGGTCGCGCTTGGGGTGTTGTAGTTTTAATGGATAGCCAGACAGGCAAAAAGTTGTGGCGCAAGTATGTACGGCATGAAAAGTTGGTAGACTATCAAGAGGGTATCAGCTATATTTTGTCAAAAAAATATCAGCTGCGAGGAATAGTTTGCGACGGATTAAAAGGCATTTTCAAACAATTTTCGGCTTATCCTGTTCAATTTTGTCAGTATCATCAGGTGGCCGTAATTAGGCGCTATTTGACCCTTAATCCCAAATTGGAAGCGAGTAAAGAGTTGTGGCTTTTAGCCAAAGAAATGGCAAAGTTAACAAAAGACGAGTTTACGATAAAGTTTGAGAGGTGGGAATTAAAGTGGCGTTCTTACCTGAACGAGCGAACAGTAGACAAGCAAACGGGAAAAAGTCATTTCACGCACAAGAACTTGCGCAGTGCGTGGCTGAGCATAAAAAGGAATTTGATGTATTTATTTGTTTTTGAAGAGGTTGAAAATATGCCCAATACGAATAATGCATTGGAAGGCACATTCGCAGCATTGAAAAACAGCTTGCGTAATCACAGTGGAATGAGTAAAGAAAACCGTAAACGGTTTATTGATGGGTTTTTTAAGGCATAAATTACCAGCATGTTATGCAAAAAGGGATTGCCCAAACAGACAATCCCCCGCATAAATGCTGTATAAGTCAAACTATCCCTGGCGGGTCGCTCCCCAGCGTTGCCCGTTTCCGTTTTGTTTGACAGTGCAAGTATAAAAAGAAAAAAACAAACAGCAAAATTTCGAAAAAAAATCAGCCTGAATTTTGACCTATTGAACGCAGCCGATTAAAATCAGCCTGAATTTTGACCTATACACC
>JAISAC010000126.1 GCA_031266935.1 Prevotellaceae bacterium | reverse complement strand
ATCAGAAAAAAAATGAATATAAACCTAAATCTATAAACCTAAATCTTGTCATTATTCTGTTTGCGAACAACGCATTGTAAGCAGCAGTTGTAAGGGGGTAGTATAGGAGTTCTGAATTTATCTAACAAAACAACCTCAGTACCTCATTAAAACGATGAAATGGACACGAAAAAATGAGGTAATAAGGTTTGGATATATTATGCAGCTAATGTGCTACTGAGGTTGTTTCGTTAAAAAAATTAGGTGGAAATGAGGTTTCCAGCCGCCCCACATTCCATCTGTATTCTAACTACCGAGCTGCAAGCTATTTTCATAGCGCCTCAAAAAAAAGATTTAGCCACATCACCCCCCATTTCCCGATACTGAAAAAAATCTTATCTTTGCCGTCAAAATTTTGGTATCCCCGTTTCCACGCTTTCTTCGGGAGTGGGGATGAAAAGGGAATCAGGTGCGAATCCTGAGCAGACCTCGCTGCTGTGTACTCCGGCAAAAGTTTTTGGGTAATACTCTCGCCACTGTTCTGCAAAGAACGGGAAGGATAGCCCAAAATGGAGTGAGCCAGAAGACCTGCCAAAATGGTACACGCTTAGCGCTTTTTCGCGGGACAAAGCGCTAAGCAAACAACAAGCAGGCAGATGAAGCCGCCGTATAAAGGTTGCGCTGCCTTCTTTCTAAGTCAAAAGTTTCTTATGTTTTTGTTCAGGATATTTTGCGGAGGGCTGCTGCTCCTGTGCTGCGCTGCCGCTTTTGCGCAGGGCGCGGCGGACAGCAGCCTGCGCATTGAGGAGGTAGTGGTGGTGGCCAACCGCTACCGCGAAGTCATCCCCTCGCAGCGGCTCGCGGGCGAAAAGCTGGAGGCGCTGAGCAGCTTCTCCGTGGCCGACGCCATCCGCTACTTTTCGGGCGTACAGATTAAAGACTACGGCGGCGTTGGCGGGCTGAAAACGGTGGACATCCGCAGCATGGGCACCAACCACATGGGGGTGTTCTACGACGGCATTCAGCTGGGAAACGCCCAGAACGGGCAAATTGACCTGGGCAAATTTTCGCTGGACAACATCGAAGAAATATCCCTCTACAACGGACAAAAAAGCGAAATATTCCAGCCGGCAAAGGACTTTGGCTCAGCCGGAACGATATACCTGCGCACCCGCCGCCCGCGCTTCGCCAAGGGCGAAACAGCCAGGGTCAAGGCGCTGCTCCGCGTTGGCTCCTTTGACCTCGTCAACCCGTCGGTGCTGTGGGAGCAGAAGCTGGGCGACAAGCTGAGCGCCTCCCTCAACGCCGAGTACATCAGCTCCTCCGGCAAGTACAAGTTCCGCTACCGCAAGGTGCTGCGGGACGGCAGCGTGGCGTGGGACACCACCGCCGTCAGGCAAAACGGCGATATCCGCTCCGTGCGCGTGGAGGGCGGATTCAGCGGCTATGTGCCGCAGGGCAAGTGGAGCGCCAAAGCCTACTTTTACGACTCGGAGAGGGGAATACCCGGCGCCATCGTAAGCAACGTGTGGAAGCGCTGGCAGCGGCAGTGGGACAGAAATTTCTTTGCGCAGGGAAGCTTCCAGAAGCAGCTCGCGCGCCGCTACGAGGTGCTGGTCAACCTCAAGTACGCCAGCGACCGGATGCGCTACCTCAACCCCGATACCACCCTGATGTACATCGACAACACCTTCCGCCAGCAGGAGGTGTACGCCTCCGTGGCCAACAAGTTCGCCATCCTCCCGCGCTGGGACGTTAGCCTGTCGGCAGACTACCAGTGGAACAGCCTCGACGCCTCGCTGCAAAATTTTGTTTTCCCGCAGCGCAATACAGCGCTTGCCGCGCTGGCTACGGCTTTTGAGCTGGGCGGGCTGAAGGCGCAGGCCAGCTTGCTGGGAACATTTGTTGCCGACCGCACCACGCGAACCGGCGCCGCCGCCTCGTCGCCCAAGTTTGCCGACAAGCTGGAGTACACGCCTGCAGCCTTTGCGTCGTACCAGCCCTTTGCCGAAGTAAAAAGCCTTGCCCCGCTGACGCTACGGGCGTTCTACAAGCGGATTTTCCGGATGCCGACGTTCAACGACCTGTACTATACCGACATCGGTAACGTCTTTCTCCGTCCCGAATATACCACGCAGTACAACGTGGGGGCGCAGTACGAAGCGCGCTACGCCGCCACCGGTGCCGGTGCGCTTGAGTACTTTCAACTTCGCGCCGACGCCTACTACAACGAGGTTACGGACAAAATTGTCGCCATACCCAAGGGCAACGGGCAGTACCGCTGGATGATGATGAACATTGGCTACGTGGAGATACGCGGCGTAGATGTATCGGGTCAGACGAGCTGGAGGTTGCCCCGCAGCTTTGCGCTTAGCGTAAACTTGAACTACACCTTCCAGAAAGCGCAGGACTTCAGCAACCCCGCCGACAACCGTCCGCCGGCGGGAACCTACGGCGGGCAAATTGCCTACATCCCGTGGCACAACGGGTCGGTAGTGGCCAACGTGCGCCGCAAATCGTGGAGCGTAAGCTACAGCTTCATCTACGTGGGCGAGCGCTACCACAACTCGTCCAACATCCTCGCCAACCACGAGCAGCCGTGGTACACCCACGACCTGACGATAGGTAAAGAAGTAGCGCTACGCAAGGTAAAGGCCAAAATATCGGCAGAGGTCAACAACCTGCTCAACCAGTACTACGACGTGGTGCTCAACTACCCCATGCCGGGACGAAACTATAAGGTGATTTTGAATTTTGAATTTTGAATGAAATACCATCTTTTCATCAACAGCTCTCTCTCCCCCCCCAAGCGCGGTCATTCTCGCGAAAGCGGGAACCTCCCCCCCCCAAGAATATTTTTTTGAGGAATTATGGGAGATTGGAATGACAAGAGGAGAGAGAGGATTTAGGAATGACGAATAAACAAGATATAACAGTTAATAAAGCTGTCGTCCCTGCGGGACTGCCCGGACAAGCGAGCATCCGTGCATCTCCGCTCCGTATGCTAAAGCATACGGTTAATAAAGTGTCGTCCCTGCGGGACTGCTCGTTGTAGAGACGTGGCGCGCC
>JAISAC010000120.1 GCA_031266935.1 Prevotellaceae bacterium | reverse complement strand
GAGCGCAAGGCGGTTTACGACTTGCTGTGCACCAACAGCAAGGGCGAATCTTTTTTGGTGGAGATGCAGCGGGCGCCGCAGGAGTTCTTTGTGGACAGGCTGCTGTTCTACTCCTCGTTTTTAATCCGCAATCAGGCGCCCAAAGGTAAGATTAAGGGCAAGAGTGAGGGTGAGGGTAAGAGTAAGAGTTGGAATTTTCAGCTAAAGGCCGTTTACGTGGTGTCGTTTCTGAACTTTACGCTGAATGTAGAAGGCGCCGATGCTCAGCAGGTTGTCAGCAATATTCACTTGGCAGAAGAAACCACCCATGCGCGCTTTTCGGACAAACTGCGCTTTGTTTTCATCGAGCTGCCCAAATTCCAAAAGCGCGTAGATGAGCTGAAAACCAACACGGATATTTGGCTTTACTGCCTCAAAAACTTGGAGCATTTGCAGGATATTCCGGCGGAGGTCAAGGGTCAAATATTCCGGCGGCTATTTGAATTAGCACAGATAAAAAAGTTAACACATACAGAAATGAAAGAATACCACAAAAGCGTCTTAGAGTACGACGACATTATTGACTCGCTTGATTTCGAGAGGAGACGAAGCGAAGCGTTAGGCGAAAAACGAGGAATCGCGTTAGGCGAAAAACGAGGCGAAAAACGAGGAATCGCGTTAGGCGAAAAACGAGGAATTGCTATGGGCGCAAAAAGAGCCTACATTGGCTTTGTCCTTGGCTGCGCTGCCAAAGGAATGCCCCTCAAAGACATAGCCAGCCTGACTAAACTTTCTATAAAGCAAGTGCAAGCCATTTTGCAGGGCCAAGATTAGCGCCAGGATTCTGGCCCTTATGCGCAGCTTGGGGTGAGCGCAATTGCCTTTCTCGCTTCCTCGGTGTTTGGTGTAAAAAACGCTTCAGTACTTGCCGGAATTTGGAGGTATGGATGCTGCAAAATTTGAAATCTGCAATAAAATTGCTTACTTTTGCGGCTGCATTTACTTTAACAGCAAAAATATTATATATATGAAGAGAGCATACGTTTTTCCCGGCCAGGGCGCACAGTTTGTGGGCATGGGCAAGGATTTATACAGCGGCTCTGCGCAGGGCAAGGAATTGTTCGAGCAGGCCAACGCTATTTTGGGGTTTCGCATTACCGACCTTATGTTTGAGGGTACGGACGAGAGCTTGAAGCAAACCCGGGTTACGCAGCCCGCCATTTTTCTGCACTCCGTTATTTTGGCAAAATCGAAGGACAATTTTTCTCCCGATATGGTGGCAGGGCACTCGCTGGGCGAATTTTCGGCGCTGGTGGCAGCCGGCGCCATGAGCTTCGAGGATGGGCTAAAGCTGGTGTCGCAGCGTGCGCAGGCCATGCAAAAGGCTTGCGAAAAGGAGCCTTCGACTATGGCTGCCATAGTTGGCCTGGACGACGAGGTGGTAGAAAGGGCATGCGCTGAGGTCGACGAGGTGGTGGTAGCCGCCAACTACAACTGCCCCAAGCAGCTTGTTATCTCCGGATCCATCAGGGGCGTGGAGCTTGCCTGCGAAAAGTTGACCGCCGCAGGCGCCAAGCGCACAGTAAAGCTCAACGTTGGCGGGGCGTTTCATTCGCCGCTCATGGAGCCGGCCAGGGTGGAGCTGGAGGCCGCCATTGCGGCAACGCGCTTTAACGCGCCCTGCTGTCCGGTTTACCAGAACGTGGATGCCAAGCCACACGCAGACCCCGAAGCGATAAAGAAAAACCTGATTGCGCAGCTTACCGCCCCTGTGCGCTGGACGCAGATAGTGCAAAATATGCTGGCCGACGGTGCAACCCACTTTACGGAGCTGGGGCCGGGCGTTGTGCTGCAGGGGCTGGTGAAAAGGGTGTACAAGGATGCCACGATTGAAAGCTGAGGACGGAGCGCTGCAAGGTTTTCCAAAATTTCAACTCTTAATTAAGTCGTAGCATTATGCGTTCCTTTCCCCCACCGGTACTACTCCCCGAAGCGCTGCCTTACGTTCAGCCTGCCGTTGATACGTTGAGCAACGGGGTTGCGCTGCACGCCATCTGCACGGGGACGCAGGATGTGGTGCGCGTGTCGCTGGTATTTGAGGCGGGGTCGCGTTTTCAGCAGCGCTTGCTGGAGGCGCGCGCTACGCTCTCCCTCATGAGCGAGGGCACAAAGCGATTTTCGGGGGCGCAGGTGGCAGAGAATTTTGATTTTCTCGGCGCCTCCTGTGAGCCGCACCTCGACAAGGATTTTGCCATGCTCACGGTGTACTCGCTCACGCGCCACCTGCAAAAAACGCTGGACACGCTGAGCGACGTGGTGCTGTACCCCACCTTTCCGGAGCCGGAGCTGCACACCTACTGCGCCAGGAGCAAGCAGCGGCTGCGTATAGATAAGGAGAGGGTTGCCTACGTAGCGCGGGAGCAGCTGCCGGCGCTGCTGTACGGGCGCAGCCATCTATACGGCCTCTACGCCGACCCGGAGCACTACGACGCGCTGTCGTGCGAATGGCTTCGCGAGTTTCACCGCACATTCTTCACGGCCGACCGCTGCTTTATCGTTGCAACGGGAAATGTTGGCGAGCGCGAGCGGAAGATAATCGGCGGCTTCTTTGAGCAAATTCCGCAGGCGCCCTTTGCCCGCCAACAGGAGGCTATCCCTCCTCACGGAGAGCAGCCGACGGCAAACCTTGCGATAGAAAAAAGCGGGGCCGTGCAGAGCGCGCTGCGCGTTGGCCGGGTGCTGTTCGATAAGCTGCACCCCGACTTTGCCGCCGTGCACATGCTCTCGGTTATCCTGGGAGGCTACTTCGGGTCGCGGCTTATGCGAAACATTCGAGAGGAGAAAGGCTACACCTACGGGGTTTTTGCCTCGCTGATTAGCTACAGGCATACCGGATACTTGAGCATTGGCGCAGAGGTGGGCAAGGAGTTTGGCCGGGCAGCGCTGGACGAAATCCGGAAGGAGCTGCAGCGCCTGTGCGACGAAAAAATCCCTGACGACGAGCTGACGTTAGCCAAAAACCACCTGTGCGGCGAAATTATGCGCTCGCTCGACGGCCCGTGGGCGCTGGCCGAAAGCGCTATCGAGGACCTGCAGCATGGGCTTGCGCAGCGCTATGCAGAGACCTTGTTCGACACGGTGAAGCGCGCCACAGCCGCCAGCCTGCAGCAGGTGGCGCAGAAATATTTTAACCCTCATGACATGACGAGCGTTATCGTAGGATAGTATAAGCAATGCAAAAAATTTGTACCGCCATAGCAGCGCTGCTATTAGGCAGCAACCCGCTGCTTGCGCTAAGCGATGCCTCGCTTAGCTTTCGGGCAGCCGGAGTGGACGTGGCTACGCAAAAGTACTACCTGCAGTGGAGCGTTCCGAACGTGAACGATACGGCAGCTATCAAAGGTTTTCAAATTCTTCAGCTGAAAGAAGATGGACAGGGAAACGTCAAAATGGATACGCTGGCGGAGGTGGGCAACCACGCTATGCGCTTTGTTGACACGCTCTCGCCCTGCTGTAGCCCGAATATATACACCATTCGCCTTATACCCAAAGACGCGTCGAGTTACGGCGCGTATAGCGCACCTTTTCGCACCATGCAGCTCAGCCCGCCGCTACTTGACAGCTGCGCTAGCGCCATCAGCCTGCGGTGGAGCGAATACCGGCAGCTGGATCCCTTTTCGACAACCCCCGTACCGCTTCCCTCATTCACCGAGGATGTGCGCTACCACATCTACGGGCACGTTGGAGGCAGCGCCTTCAAGCCCGACAGCGCAGCATGGCTGGCCACAAGCGGCAGCGCAGCTGCCTTTGCGCTGCCTGTGACAAAGGAAAAGCAAAGCTACCACCTCTACATAGCTGCCGTGTACAACAACGGCGGCGACACGAGCTACTCCAACGTTACAAGTATTTTTGTACCGCTGCCGGTTCGCCCGCAGTACATCAGCATTGACTCGCTGGTAGGCGAAAAGGAAAGCGTTACGCTGCACTTTCGGATTGATAAGGCAACGGAGTACACCCGCTTTTGGGCGGAAAAATCACCCGAAATGAACGGCGTGTACACCACCTTTGAGGAGTTTGGCAGCAAGCAGCAGGCAAGCATTACCGATAATGCGGACGGCGGCTACCGGTTTTACCGAATATCGGCGGTGAACAGCTGCAATCGCGCAGCAATATCCAGCCCGGCGATTACCAACCTTGTGGCGGCTGTTCTCAGCGACCCTGCTGCCGGCATCGGGTGGAGCATGGTGGCGTGGAGCAGCGGCGATAGCGCGCGCAGGGCGCAGCGCTACGATGTATATCGAACATCGCCGCCGCGCTTTGCCGGATTTGTTGGCAGCACGTCGGCTACCTCCATTGACGAAGATTTTTCGCAATTTCCCGACTCTGTCATCTGTTCAAACCAGCTCTGCTACAGGATAGAGGCTTTTGTGGTTGACGACCGGCAGCAGCTCATTGCCTGCGTACGCTCCCCGGAGGTGTGCAACGCTGCCAATGCCCAAGTGGTGATGCCTAACGCCATACAGCTGGGCAGCGACATCGTAAACCCCCTTACCGGAAAAAACCGCAGCAGGTTTGAGCCGCTTTGCTCGTGCGTGCAGGGCTACACGCTCTACATCTACACGCCCGACGGACGGCCTGTTTACTCTGGAGTCGAGGCTTGGAGCGGGCAGGAAAAAAATAGCGGAAATTTTGTGCCCGAAGGTAGCTATATTTACCATATAAAGATTACCTTTGTAGATGGAAAGCGCATGGAAAAGACAGGAACAGTTACGGTAGTTTATTGATTTTGAACTTGTAAATGGCAGATGGAAAAGATATAGAGCGTGAAGAAGCCTTAGCGGCATTTTATGACATGCTGAGCAGCAGCCTGCGCACCTTCACAGACGAGGAGGTAAATGTTGCGCACAAGGCATTTTTGTTGGCCTACGAAGCGCACAAGGGAACGCGCCGGAAGTCGGGAGAGGCGTATATTATGCACCCCATTGCCGTGGCAAAAATCGTATCGAACGAAATAGGGCTTGGCTACAAATCCATAGCAGCCGCGCTGCTGCACGACGTAGTGGAGGATACCGACTACACCGTTGACGATATTGAGGGAATGTTTGGCGAAAAAATCGCCTTTTTGGTCGATGGCCTTACAAAGTTTGACGATATCTTCGACAAAAGCGTATCCATACAGGCCGAAAACTTCAAAAAGTTGATGCTGGCCATGGCGGATGACATCCGCGTGGTGCTCATCAAGCTTGCCGACCGCCTGCACAACATGCGCACGTTAGGCTCAATGGCGCCCCACAAGCAGGAAAAAATAGCCAGCGAAACCCTCTACCTCTACGCTCCGCTTGCCCACCGCCTGGGGCTTTACAACATCAAAACGGAGATGGAAGACCTGACCATGAAGTTTCAGTTTCCCAGAATATACGAAGAGCTCCAAAGCAAAATCGCCGCTACCGCCGAGGAGCGCGACGCCTACATCAAAACCTTTACCGACCCCATAGTACAGCGCCTCAACGAGCACAGCATCGCCTTCGACATCAGCGGACGCGTAAAGTCTGTTTACTCCATCTGGCGAAAAATGGAAACAAAGCAGGTGTCGTTTGAGGAAATATACGACCTGTTTGCCGTGCGCATCGTATTTAAGCCTGCGGCAGATATGGACGAAAAGCAGCAGTGCTGGCGCATATACTCGCTCGTTACCGACATCTACAAGCCCAACTACGGCCGCCTGCGCGACTGGATAAGTACGCCCAAAGACAACGGATACGAGTCGCTCCACATCACCGTTATGGGTACGCTTGGGCGATGGGTAGAGCTGCAAGTCCGCTCGGAGCGCATGAACGAAATTGCGGAGCGAGGCTACGCCGCCCACTGGCGCTACAAAAGCCAGCACGAAAGCCTGCAAGGCGACGTAAGCTCCTTCGACGCCGCGCTTGACAAGTGGCTGGTGCGCATCCGCGAAATGCTGGCCAATAGCGAAGAAAACGCAACCGACTTCCTCGACCAGCTAAAGCTAAACCTATTTTCTTCCGAAATTATGGTTTACACCCCAAGAGGAAAAATGGTAAAGCTCCCCAAAAAATCCACCGCCATTGATTTTGCCTACGAAATTCACACCGCCATTGGCAACAAGGCCATTGGCGCTAAGGTAAACCACAAGCTGGTACCCCTCAGCTACGTGCTCAGCAACGGCGACCAGGTGGAGATGCTCACCGCCGACAACCAAAAACCGCAGACCGACTGGCTTAGCTTTGCTACCACATCGCGCGCACGAAACCAAATAAAGATTGCGCTAAAGGCGGAGGTAAAGGAGCACTTTCAAAAAGGAAAGCAGGACCTGGAGGAAATCATCAGGAGTTGTGGAATGCAGCCAAATGCCATGATATACAAGCGTCTAACAGATGCCTACGGCGTCACCAACAAGCAGGAGTTGTTTAGCCAGGTAGGCTCCGGCATACTAAAGCTGGTAGAGGTGGAGAAGGTGTTGCGAAAGCAGCGCCGAAGCAAGTTCTTGCGCTACGTGGAGCTGCAGCTGCTCGGCACGGGAAAGCGCAAAAAAATTCACGGCAATCAAGAGCCGACGGAGGTCGACCCGCAGCCCATCAACAAGCGCGCTTTTCTGCTCAAAGAGGGCACCGACCCCTCGAAGCTGGCCTACCGCATAGCCCCCTGCTGCAACCCGATACCCGGCGACAGCGTAATTGGGTTTATCGAAGCCGAAAACAAGGCGCTGATACACAAAAAATCCTGCCCCATCGCCATTCGCGAAGCCTCGCAGCACGGCAACAAAATCGTCAACGCCAAGTGGACGGAGCACAAGGTGATGTCCTTTTTGGCGCGCGTAACCATCAGCGGAATAGACCGAGTGGGCTTGCTGATGGATTTGGTAAAAATTATTTCGAGCGAAATGAGCGTTAACATTCGCCACCTCAACGCCGAAAGCCACGATGGGCTGTTTGAAGATGAATTTGACGTTTACGTGCACAGCACCACCGAACTTAACAATCTTATCAGCAGGCTGCAAAAGATAGATGGCGTAAAGGAAGTGAAGCGCATTTAAGCTAAAAAAAAATACTATACATCTTACTCTTTCTCTTATGGTGCAAACAAAAAGCCATTTTTTCACGCCCGCTTGCCTCCGGTCGGCAAGAAGAAGCTGGGCAGGGAAGCTTCTTTTCCTGCTGCTGCTGCTGCATGTTCCTTTGGCCGGTGAGGCCAACAAGGAGGGCATCGGCGTTGTGCTGTCGGGAGGCGCTGCTCGCGGATTTGCCCACCTTGGAGCGCTGCAGGCGCTCGAGGATTACGGAATTGTTCCCACCCGCGTGTCGGGAGCGAGCATGGGAGCTATTCTGGGCGCGGTTTACGCTGCTGGCGTACCGGTAAACCGGATTTACAGCTTTGCGCGCGAGCAGCACTACCTGCTGATGTACCGTCCGTCGTTCAATGGAGCGCTCTTCCGCACTACGTTTATAGAAAAAATGCTCGACCATCTCATCCCCAACATCAACACGTTTGAATCGCTGCAGAAGCGGATGTACGTGTGCATCACCAACCTCAACACGGCCAAGTACGAAATTATAGGTAGCGGATCCCTCAAAGACAAGATAGTAGCCTCGGCCTCCATTCCGTTTGTCTTTGAGCCGAGCATCATAGACAGCTTTACCTACGTGGACGGCGGGCTTACGAACAACCTCCCCGTAGAGCCGCTGCTTGACAGCTGCAAGTACATCATTGGGATTAGCGTAAACTCAATAGACCGCACCTTGAGCCAGGAGGAGGTCAAAGGGGTAGGGGGGATTTACCGTGCGCTCACCATGGTGGTAGCGGCAAATGAAGAACCGCGCAGGCATCTGTGCAGCTTTTACATAGAAATTAAGCAGGCCGAAAAGTTTAGCCTTCTTGACTTTGGTCGGATAGAGGAGCTCTACGCCGCTGGCTACCAAGCCACGGTGGAGTACATCGAAAAGCACCCCGACATAATGAAGCTGGCTCACCTCAAGAATTGAAGGTAGAGAAATTCGGTGAATGACGCGACGCTATATTTCCTATCTATCTATTATCTATCAGGTTTTTGCCTGCAAGGCATAAAAAAAGAGAGCGCCTTTTGACGCCCTCTTTTTTTCATTAAATATAAACCCGGCAGGCAAACTTTCTTGCCTATCCCTCCATAATCGCTGCTACTTTTTTATCTCTTTTAGTTACGATTCTCTGCATGTCCTCCGCTGAGCCTACTATGAGGCGGTCGAACTCGCGCAGGCCGGTACCGGCGGGTATCAGATGGCCGCAGATGACGTTTTCCTTCAAACCCTCCAGCGTATCCACCTTGCCGTTTATGGCGGCTTCGTTGAGCACCTTGGTTGTTTCCTGGAACGAGGCAGCCGACATAAAGCTGCGGATTTGCAGCGCCGCACGGGTAATGCCCTGTAGCACTTGCGACGAGGTGGCCGGCATGGTGTCGCGCGCCTCTACCGGCTTGAGGTCTTTGCGCCTGAGCATTGAGTTTTCGTCGCGCAGCTTGCGGGCGGTTATAATTTGCCCAACTTTCAGCTCGGTAGAGCTGCCGGCATCTATCACCACCTTCTTGTCAAAAATCCAGTCGTTTTCCTGCATGAACTCCCACCGGTCTACTACCTCCTTCTCAAGAAAGCGGGTATCGCCGGCGTCGGCGATTTCTACCTTGCGCATCATCTGCCGCACGATCACCTCAAAGTGCTTATCGTTGATTTTTACGCCTTGCAGGCGGTACACCTCCTGCACCTCGTCCACGATATACTCCTGCACCTTGGTTGGCCCCAAAATTTTCAGGATGTCGTCCGGGGTTATGGCGCCGTCGGAGAGCGGAGTGCCGGCGCGAACAAAGTCATTTTCCTGCACCAAAATTTGCTTGGACAGCGGTACGAGGTAGTGCTTTTCTTCGCCCGTTTTTGAGGTAATGACGATTTCGCGGTTGCCGCGCTTGACTTTGCCCAGCAGCACCTCGCCGTCAATTTCCGATACAACAGCGGGGTTGCTTGGGTTGCGCGCTTCAAAGAGCTCCGTTACGCGGGGCAAGCCACCGGTAATGTCGCCTGCCTTGCCAACGGCGCGCGGGATTTTTACCAGCACATCGCCAATTTTTACCTCCTGCTCCGTATCTACCACAATGTGCGCGCCTACGGGCAGGTTGTAGCTCTTAACTTCCTCGCCGTCCTTATCTACAATCGTTACCAGCGGGTTTTTGGTCTTGTCGCGCGACTCTACAATCACCTTTTCGCTGTAGCCTGTCTGGTCGTCGGTTTCCTCCTTGTAGGTGATGTCCTTTATCAAGCTTTCAAACACTACCGTGCCGGCGTACTCCGAAATGATAACGGCGTTGTAGGGGTCCCACTCGCAAATGAGGTCGCCTTTCTTTACCTCAACGCCGCTCTTGAAGTACAGCGTAGTGCCGTAGGGCACGGGGTGCGTGTAGAGGGTTGAGCCGGTATTTTTGTCAATGATGTACATTTCGGCCAAGCGCCCTATGGCTACATCTACCGTGCCGGTTTCGCTTTGCTTTTCGATGGTGCGCAGCTCGTCTATTCGCAAAATACCGTCGTAGCGCGCTATCACCTTCGAGTCGCTCATCACGTTTGAGGCTGTACCGCCCACGTGGAATGTGCGCAGCGTGAGCTGTGTTCCCGGCTCGCCGATAGACTGGGCGGCAATCACGCCAACCGCCTCGCCCTTTTGCACCATGCGCCCGGTGGCCAGGTTGCGGCCGTAGCACTTGGCGCAAACGCCTTTCTTGGATTCGCAGGTGAGCACCGAGCGAATTTCGACTTGCTCAATGGGAGACTCTTCGATTGCCCGAGCTACATTTTCGGTAATTTCATCTCCGGCTTTGACCAGCATCTCGTTGGTCAGCGGGTTTACCACGTCGTGCACCGAGGTGCGGCCAAGTATTCGCTCGGTGAGCGAAACCACCACATCCTCGTTGTTCTTTATGGCCGATGCCAGCAGGCCGCGTAGCGTTCCGCAGTCGTTTTCGTTGATGATTACGTCGTGCGAAACGTCCACTAAGCGGCGCGTGAGGTAGCCGGCGTCGGCGGTTTTGAGCGCCGTATCGGCCAAGCCCTTGCGGGCGCCGTGGGTAGATATGAAGTACTCCAGCACCGACAACCCTTCTTTGAAGTTCGACAGGATAGGGTTTTCGATAATCTGCGCCGTCTCCGCCCCCGACTTTTGGGGCTTGGCCATGAGGCCGCGCATCCCGGAGAGCTGACGGATTTGCTCCTTCGAGCCGCGGGCGCCGGAGTCGAGCATCATGTACACCGAGTTGAAGCCGTGGTTGTCCGACGTCAGCTGCTTCATCAGAATTTGGGTCAGCTTGGCGTTGGTATGCGTCCATACGTCAATCACCTGGTTGTATCGCTCGTTGTTGGTGATAAAGCCCATGCTGTAGTTGTTCTCCACCTCCTCTACCTGATTGTAGCCTTCTTGCACCAGTTCCTGCTTTTCTTTGGGGATAATAACGTCCTCTAAGTTGAACGACAGGCCGCCACGGAACGCCATTTGGTAGCCCAAATCCTTGATGTCGTCAAGGAACTTGGCGGTGGTAGCAATGTTGGTCTTTTTGATGATAAGCCCGATGATGTCGCGAAGCGATTTTTTGGTCAGCAGCTCGTTGAGGTAGCCTACCTCTTTGGGCACATACTGGTTGAACATGATACGCCCAACGGTTGTTTCGATTACCTCGTGCTTGTAGGTGTTGGTTGCCTCCTGCCAAATTGGGTAGCGCACCTTCACAATGGCGTGCAGGTCGACGGCCTTTTCGTTGTAGGCAATGAGCACCTCTTCTGTTCCGTAAAAGGTGAGGTTTTCTCCCTTGGCGCCTTTGAGCGGCTTGGTAATGTAGTACAGGCCAAGCACCATGTCCTGCGAGGGCACGGTAATGGGCGCTCCGTTTGCCGGGTTCAGGATGTTGTGCGACCCCAGCATGAGCAGCTGCGCCTCCAGAATGGCTGCGTTGCCCAGCGGGAGGTGTACCGCCATTTGGTCGCCGTCAAAGTCGGCGTTGAACGCGGTGCACGATAGCGGGTGAAGCTGAATGGCCTTACCCTCAATCAGGCGCGGCTGAAATGCCTGAATACCCAAGCGGTGCAGCGTTGGCGCGCGGTTGAGCAGCACCGGGTGACCCTTCATCACGTTCTCCAGGATGTCAAAGATCACGGGGTCTTTGCGGTCAACTATCTTTTTTGCCGATTTTACGGTTTTGACGATGCCGCGCTCTATGAGCTTGCGGATAACAAACGGCTTGTAGAGCTCGGCGGCCATTTCTTTAGGCAGCCCGCACTCGTGCATTTTGAGCTCGGGGCCTACCACAATCACCGAGCGCGCCGAGTAGTCAACGCGCTTGCCCAGCAAATTCTGACGGAAGCGTCCTTGCTTTCCTTTCAGGCTGTCGCTCAACGATTTTAAGGCGCGGTTGGACTCCGTTTTTACGGCGTTGGATTTGCGCGAGTTGTCGAATAGCGAATCTACTGCTTCCTGGAGCATACGCTTTTCGTTGCGCAGAATTACCTCGGGCGCTTTAATTTCGATAAGCCTTTTCAGGCGGTTGTTGCGAATGATTACGCGGCGGTAGAGGTCGTTCAAGTCCGATGTGGCGAAGCGTCCGCCGTCGAGCGGCACCAGCGGGCGCAGCTCCGGCGGAATAACCGGCAGCACCTTCATGATCATCCACTCGGGCTTATTCATCTCGCTCGATTCGCGGAAAGATTCCACCTCCCGAAGGCGCTTGAGCGCGTCCGTTTTGCGCTGCTGAGAGGTTTCGCGGCTTGCGCGGTCGCGCAGGTCAAACGACAGCTCGTTGAGGTTTATGCGCTGAAGCAGCATGTAGATAGCCTCGGCGCCCATGCCGGCGATGAACTTGTTGGGGTCGCTGTCGTCTAAGTGGGCGTTGTCCTTGGGCAGCTGCTCCATGATTTGCAGGTACTCTTCTTCGCTCAGCAGGTCGTTGGTGTTGACGCCTTGCGCCTCCATAACGCCCGGCTGCACCACCACGTAGCGCTCGTAGTAAATTACGGCGTCCAACTTTTTGGTGGGGATGCCAAGCAGGTAGCCAATTTTGTTTGGCAGCGAGCGGAAGTACCAGATGTGTGCCACCGGCACCACCAGCGTGATATGACCCATTCGCTCGCGGCGCACTTTTTTCTCCGTTACCTCCACTCCACAGCGGTCGCACACAATGCCTTTGTAGCGAATACGCTTGTACTTTCCGCAGTGACATTCGTAGTCCTTTATCGGACCAAAAATGCGCTCGCAGAAAAGCCCGTCGCGCTCCGGCTTATACGTGCGGTAGTTAATGGTTTCGGGTTTAAGCACTTCTCCGCTCGACAGCGACAGAATTTGCTCCGGCGAGGCAAGGCTTATGCTTATTTGGCTAAAGTTGCTCTTGAGCTTAGTCTCTTTTTTCATTATATGATTTTCAAATTTCAGATTTACCCACCCTGCTTGCTGTCCGTAAGTTAAAGCATACGGTTAATAAAGCACCATCGCTGTGGGGCTAACTCTTAGTTCTTAGTTTTTAGTTCTCTTTAGTCCAGCCCGATATTTAACCCTAATCCGCGCAGCTCGTGCAGCAGCACGTTGAGCGATTCGGGCAAACCCGGTATTGGCATGGGGTCGCCTTTTACGATAGTTTCGTAAGTTTTGGCTCTGCCCACCACGTCGTCGGATTTCACCGTAAGGATTTCCTGCAAGATGTTGGCTGCGCCGAATGCTTCGAGCGCCCACACCTCCATCTCGCCGAAGCGCTGTCCACCGAACTGCGCCTTGCCGCCCAGCGGTTGCTGCGTGATGAGCGAGTACGGGCCAATGGAGCGCGCATGCATCTTATCGTCCACCATGTGCCCTAGCTTAATCATGTAGATAACGCCTACGGTAGCCGGCTGGTCAAACCTTTCGCCGGTTCCTCCGTCGTGCAGGTAGGTTTTACCAAAGCGCGGAACGCCTGCCTTGTCGGTATATTCGGTTAAATGTTCCAGCTGCGCTCCGTCAAAAATAGGCGTTGCAAATTTCGCGCCCATTTGCTTGCCGGCCCAACCCAGCACGGTTTCGTATATCTGGCCGAGGTTCATACGCGAGGGTACGCCCAGGGGGTTAAGCACAATATCCACAATGGTGCCGTCTTCGAGGAATGGCATATCCTCGTCGCGCACCACGCGGGCTACAATACCCTTGTTACCGTGGCGGCCTGCCATTTTGTCGCCCACCGTAATCTTACGCTTTTTGGCAATGTAAACCTTTGCCATCTGAACGATAGCGCTCGGCAGTTCGTCGCCAATGGTAAGGTTGTACTTTTTGCGCTTGATGGCGGCGTCCAGCTCCTTGTACTTAATTAAGTAGTTGTTAACGAGCTGGCGTATCAGGTTATTCTTATCTTTATCCGTAGTCCACTTGGTAGCGTTTATGTTGGTGTAATCCAAGTCTAAGAGCAGGCGCTGCGTGAACTTGACGCCCCGAGCTACCAGCTCTGTGCCAAAATAATCCGACACTCCTTGCGAAATTTTGCCGTTTACCAGCGAAAACAACTTTTCTACCAAGCTGGTTTTTAGCGCTTGGGACTTTGTGTCCAGCTCATTGTCCAGCTTTTGCATCAGCTGCCGCTCGCTTGACTTCGTTTTTTTGTCCTCTTTGGTAACGCGCGAAAAGAGCTTCTTATCCACCACCGTGCCGTAGAGCGAGGGGGAAGCTTTCAGCGAGGCGTCCTTCACATCGCCCGCCTTATCGCCGAATATGGCGCGCAGCAGCTTCTCTTCGGGAGAGGGGTCGCTTTCGCCCTTCGGCGTAATTTTACCGATAAGGATATCGCCGGGAACAACCGTAGCGCCAATGCGAATAAGCCCGTTTTCGTCGAGGTTGTGCGTGGCTTCTTCGCTCACGTTGGGGATGTCCGAGGTGAGCTCCTCCATACCGCGCTTGGTATCGCGCACCTCCATGATGTACTCGTCAATGTGTACGGAGGTGAAAACGTCTTCGCGCACTAACCTTTCGGAAAGCACAATAGCGTCTTCAAAGTTGTAGCCTTTCCACGGCATGAAAGCCACCTTCAGGTTACGCCCCAGCGCCAGCTCGCCTCCTTGCGTCGAGTATCCTTCGGTCATCAGCTGGCCTTTGGTTACCTTTTGCCCTTTGCGCACCACGGGGTGGAGGTTAATGCAGGTGCTCTGGTTTGTTTTTTGGTACTTTGTAATTTTATACACCACCAGGTCGGAGTCAAACGAAACAAACCGTTCCTCCTCCGTGTAGTCGTACCTCACGTGAATTTCGCGCGAATCTACGTACTCCACCACGCCGTTGCGCTCGGCCATTAGCTGGGTACGGCTGTCGCGCACCACTTCGCCCTCAAGCCCTGTGCCCACAATAGGCGCTTCGGGGCGGATGAGCGGAACAGCCTGCCGCATCATGTTTGCCCCCATGAGGGCGCGGTTGGCGTCGTCGTTTTCCAAAAACGGAATAAGCGAAGCCGCAATGGAGGCAATTTGGTTGGGGGCTACGTCCATCAGCTCTATTTTGTCGGGCTCCGTTACAGGGTAATCGGCCTCTAACCGGCATTTTATGCGGGTATCTACAAAATTTCCTTCGTCATCAACGGCAGAGTTGGCCTGCGCAATAATTTTGTTTTCCTCCTCCTCGGCGCTCATGTAAACAACCTCGCTGTTGGCAAGGTTTACCTTGCCGCCGTTCACCTTGCGGTAGGGCGTTTCGATAAAGCCCAGCTTGTTAATCTTGGCGTAAACGCAGAGCGATGATATTAAGCCGATGTTGGGGCCTTCGGGGGTTTCAATGGGGCACAGGCGTCCGTAGTGCGTATAGTGTACGTCGCGCACCTCAAAGCCGGCGCGCTCGCGGCTCAACCCGCCGGGGCCAAGAGCCGACAGGCGGCGCTTGTGCGTAACTTCGGTGAGCAGGTTGGTTTGGTCCATGAACTGCGAAAGCTGGTTGGTGCCAAAAAACGAGTTGATAACCGACGATAGCGTCTTGGCGTTAATCAGGTCAATGGGCGTAAAAACCTCGTTGTCGCGTACGTTCATGCGCTCGCGGATGGTGCGCGACATGCGCGCCAGCCCAACGCTAAACTGGTTGGCAAGCTGCTCGCCAACGGTGCGTACGCGGCGGTTGCTCAGGTGGTCAATGTCGTCCACATCGGCCTTGGAGTTGATGAGCTGGATGAGGTGCCGGATAATGGCAATCATGTCATCCTTTGTCAGCACTCTGGTTTCGGTCGGGATGGCCAGATCGAGCTTGGTGTTGATGCGGTAGCGCCCCACGTCGCCAAGATCGTACCGCTTGTCGGAGAAAAACAGCTTGTCAATAACATCGCGCGCGGTGGCCTCGTCGGGTGGCTCAGAGTTGCGTAGCTGGCGGTAGATGTACACAACCGCTTCTTTTTCCGAGTTGCAGGGGTCTTTTTGCATCGTATTCAGGATGAGAGAATACTCAGCTGCATTCTGGCCTTCTTTGTGCAGCAAAATAGACTTGGCGTCCGACTCGAGGATATGCTCAATATGCTCCTTTCCGAGCACCACCTCGCGGTCAATCACCACCTCGTTGCGCTCAATAGAAACCACCTCGCCCGTATCTTCGTCAACAAAATCTTCAATCCACGATTTGAGCACACGGGCTGCCAGGCGGCGTCCGATGTACTTGCTCAGCGTACTTTTGGAGACTTTCACCTCGTCCGCCAGCCCGAATATTTCCAAAATATCCTTGTCCGACTCGTAGCCTATTGCGCGGAGCAGCGTCGTTACGGGCAGCTTCTTTTTGCGGTCGATGTAGGCGTACATAACGTTGTTGATGTCGGTAGCAAACTCAATCCACGAGCCTTTGAACGGGATAATGCGGGCAGAGTAGAGCTTAGCGCCGTTGGCGTGCGTGCTTTGCCCGAAAAATACGCCCGGCGAGCGGTGCAGCTGCGACACCACCACGCGCTCGGCGCCGTTGACGATAAAAGTGCCGCCCGGCGTCATGTAGGGGATGGTGCCTAAGTAAACATCCTGTATGACGGTATCGAAATCTTCGTGCTCGGGGTCGGTACAGTAAAGCTTCAGCTTTGCTTTGAGCGGAACGCTGTAAGTTAAACCGCGCTCTAAGCACTCGTCGATGCCGTAGCGCGGAGGGTCAATGAAGTAGTCTACGAACTCCAGCACAAAGTTGTTGCGGGTATCGGTTATAGGAAAGTTTTCTTGAAAAACCTTGAACAGGCCTTCGCTTTTTCGGTTTTCGGGAGTTGTTTCAAGCTGAAAAAAATCCTGAAACGACTTCAGCTGTACTTCCAAAAAATCAGGATGTTCAAATTTATTTTTTATGGTAGCGAAGCTGATGCGCTCGGTAGCATTATTTTGTGAGAGCATGTTTATATTTATTGAAAGATAAGATGTTGAACGCTAAAACTACTCGTGTAAACAGCAATAGGCTTAGAACTTCATGTGAGCGAAGTTCTAAACCTAACTATCTTCTGGTAAAGAAGTTGTTATTTAACTTCAACTTCTGCTCCTACCTCTTCGAGCTGCTTCTTTATGTTTTCGGCGTCTGCTTTTGAAACTTTCTCCTTCACAGGTTTCGGAGCGGCGTCAACCAAGTCTTTTGCTTCCTTCAGGCCAAGGGCGGTAATTTCCTTTACTACCTTCACCACCTGCAACTTGCTGCCGCCGGCGCTCTTGAGGATTACATCAAATTCGGTTTGCTCTACGGCGGCAGCGGCAGCGCCGGCAGCGGCAGGAGCGGCTATTGCCACTGCAGCGGCAGCCGGCTCAATGCCATGCTCTTCTTTCAAAATCTTTGCGAGCTCGCTTACTTCTTTTACGGTAAGATTTACCAGCTCTTCTGCTAATTGTTTTACGTCAGCCATTTTTTTATATTTTTTTTTGAGTGTTAGTTTACTAAAAAAATTGCCACCCTATTTTACAGTGCCGGCCGGGCGGCCTTGGCGTGTTATGGTTCCGATAGTACAAAGCGCTATGCTGCGCGCGACTCAAGCGTCTCTACAAGCCCGGCAAGCGTATGCTTGCCCGATTGCAGCGCAGAGATAACATTCTTGACAGGCGACTGCAGCAGCGCTGCAACATCTGCAATAAGCTCCTCGCGGCTCTTGACGTTCACCAGCTCATCAAGCATTTGGTCGCTCACGTAGAGCGATTCTTGCACGTAAGCTGCCTTGAGTACAGGTTTTTCGCCGGTAGCGCGAAATTCTTTGATTAGCCTCGCCGGTACGTTTCCCACTTCGGCAAACATAATGGACGTAGAGCCTTTCAGCACGCCAAAAATATCGGTTTCGCTAAACCCTGTTTTTTCCAGCGCTTTTTGCAGCAAAGTATTTTTTACTACTACCAGCTTTATCTGCCTTTCAAAGCATTTCCGCCTTAACTCGGTCGTTTTCGCTGCATTAAGCGTCGAAATGTCCGTAAGGTAGAAGTTGGGCGTTCCTTTGAGCAGCTCGGCTAACCTATCAATAATAACGTTCTTTTCTTCTTTTTTCATAATGGATTTTTGTTACTACGATTTAAGGTCTTCAACCGACTTGGGGTCAACGGCCAAGCCGGGGCTCATGGTTGATGAAATGGAGATGCCTCTGAGGTAAGTACCTTTGGCAGTCGAAGGCTTGAGCTTCACAATGGTGTGAATAAGCTCTTTTGCGTTCTCGGCTATCTTCTCGGGGTCAAACGACACCTTGCCTATAGCTGCATGAACGATGCCGGTTTTGTCAACCTTAAAGTCGATTTTGCCGGCTTTTACCTCTTGCACTGCCTTGCCCACCTCCATGGTTACAGTACCGGTTTTTGGGTTAGGCATCAGGCCGTGCGGCCCGAGTATTTTACCTAACGCACCGATTTTTGCCATCACGCTGGGCATGGTAATTATCACGTCAACATCAGTCCAACCACCCTTGATTTTTTCGATATAGTCGTCCAATCCAACGTGGTTGGCGCCGGCAGCTTTCGCTTCGGCTTCCTTGTCGGGCGTACAGAGCACCAGCACGCGCACGTCTTTACCTGTGCCGTGCGGCAGCGTTACTACGCCGCGAACCATCTGGTTGGATTTTTTGGGATCTACGCCTAAGCGCACTGCCACGTCAACCGACGCGTCAAACTTTGTGAAGGAAACATCCTTCAAAAGGCCGACTGCCTCAACGAGCTTGTAGTGCTTGCCCGGTTCAACCTTTCCTAAAACAACCTTTCTTTTTTTTGTAGGCTTCATTTCTCAAAAGGGATTTTTTAATTTACACGTTAGCAGGAAACTCGCCTTTCACCTCAATACCCATGCTCCGCGCCGTACCGGCAACCATGCTCATAGCCGACTTCACGGTGAAAGTATTCATATCCGGCATCTTGCCTTCGGCAATGACCTTTACTTGCTCCCACGTTACGTTGGCTACTTTTTTGCGGTTGGGTTCGGCTGAGCCGCCTTTTTTCAAGTCTAACTTGGCGACTTCCTTGAGCTGAACAGCAATGGGTGGTTGCTTGACGATAAAGTCAAACGACTTGTCTTTATAAACAGTAATAACAACAGGCAGCACCTTGCCGGCGCGATCCTGCGTTCTTGAGTTGAACTGCTTACAAAACTCCATGATGTTCACACCCTTAGAGCCCAGCGCAGGGCCTACAGGAGGCGACGGGTTGGCTGCCCCACCTTTAATCTGTAGCTTAATAAAACCCGCTACTTCTTTTGCCATTTTTTAATTTGTTTTAAAGTTTTGTTTTGTGTCCCGCTACCCCCTAAGTTGGAAGCTAAGGCTATGCGGGCTATTTCAAATGTGCGTAACATTCCTGTTGGCTAAGAGCTACTCCTTCTCTACTTGCAGAAAGCTTAGCTCCAGCGGTGTTTTGCGGCCAAATATTTTGACCATCACCTTCAGCTTTTTCTTTTCTTCATTTATTTCTTCAATGGTGCCGGAGAAGCTGTTGAATGGCCCGTCAATGACCTTCACGGCATCTCCAACGTAGAAGGGGGTGGTGATTTGCTCTTCCTTATCCTGAATTTCATCCACGCTTCCCAGCATTCGGCTAACTTCGCTGGGGCGCAGCGGTATTGCTGGACCTTTTTTGGCGCCATCTCCCAAAAATCCGATAACGTTGGGGGTATCCAGCAGCGTAAGCTGAACCTCGGCGGTAAGCACCATTTCTACAAATACGTAACCCGGAAAAAGAAGGCGGTCTTTGCTCACCTTTTTTCCGTTGCGTATTTGGTAAACTTTTTCGACAGGAATAAGCACCTGAAAAATACAATCTTCAAGGTGTAATCTTCTCACCTCGTTGTCAATGCTTTCCTTCGCCTTTTTCTCCTTACCTCCTACGGCGCGTAGCACATACCACATTTTTTTTAAATTTCCGCCCTCTGCCATTGCTACGTTGTTTTTATGTTAGTAAAGAATGCTGTAAATACTTTCCATGCCATGCTGGAATACAAAGTCCATGGCAAAAATAACCAGCGCAAAGATAAGGGAAGCCACCATTACCAGCGCAGCGCTTGCCTGCAAGCTGCTCCATGTAGGCCACGTTACCTTATTTACCAGCTCGTTGTACGATTCTTTGATGTATTTTATCATAGCGATATTTTTTTTTGCGTATTAGCAGGGGCAGAGAGAATCGAACTCCCACCAAAGGTTTTGGAGACCTTCGTTCTGCCATTAAACTATGCCCCTGTATTTGCCATAAACAATAGTTAGCTCCTGCTTATAAGGAGCTAACTATCTGATTTTATTCAATGGTGAACCGAGTCTACTCCAAAATCTTGGTGATTTGGCCGGCGCCTACGGTACGGCCACCCTCGCGGATAGCGAAGCGAAGACCTTCGTGCATGGCCACAGGCGTAATCAGCGTTACGTTGATGGTAACGTTGTCGCCGGGCATCACCATTTCTACACCCTCCGGCAGGTTAACCTCGCCGGTTACGTCAAGCGTACGGAGGTAGAACTGCGGGCGATACTTGTTTTGGAACGGGGTGTGGCGGCCGCCTTCTTCTTTTTTCAGAACGTAAATTTCGGCCGAAAACTTGGTGTGGGGAGTTACCGAGCCGGGCTTGGCAATTACCATACCGCGACGGATTTCCTTCTTGTCGATACCGCGCAGCAGCAGGCCTACGTTATCGCCGGCCTCGCCCCTGTCAAGAATTTTGCGGAACATTTCAACGCCGGTTACCACGCTCTTCTTTGATTGCTCGCCGAGGCCAATGATTTCAACCTCATTGGGTACCTCAATAACGCCGGTTTCGATACGGCCGGTTGCTACGGTGCCGCGTCCGGTGATGGAGAAGACATCTTCAACGGGCATCAGGAAAGGCTTTTCGTTGTCGCGCGGAGGAACGGGGATGTAGGAATCTACTGCATCCATCAGTTCTATTACTTTTTCTTCCCACTGCGGGTCGCCGTTGAGCGCGCCAAGCGCCGAGCCACGAATAATGGGGGCGGCGTCGCCGTCGTACTTGTAGAAGGAGAGCAGCTCGCGCAGCTCCATTTCCACGAGGTCAAGCATTTCGGGGTCGTCCACAAGGTCAACCTTATTCATAAATACCAGCACCTTGGGCACGTTCACCTGGCATGCAAGGAGGATGTGCTCGCGCGTTTGCGGCATGGGGCCGTCGGTAGCGGCGCAAACAAGGATAGCGCCGTCCATTTGAGCGGCGCCGGTAACCATGTTCTTAACGTAGTCGGCGTGTCCGGGGCAATCTACGTGCGCGTAGTGGCGATTTTTGGTTTGATACTCCACGTGCGCCGTATTGATGGTGATGCCGCGCTCTTTTTCTTCGGGAGCGTTGTCAATAGACGCAAAATCGCGAACTTCCGACAACCCCTGTTTAGCCAAAACCTTGGTGATGGCTGCTGTGAGCGTAGTTTTGCCGTGGTCAACATGCCCAATCGTACCGATGTTCACGTGCGGCTTCGTTTTTTCAAATTTTTCTTTTGCCATAGCTGTAAATGTTTAGTTATTAAATTTATTTTTAGTCTCGAAATTTAGATGCTGTACGGTACAAAACGAGAGCTGATGATGAGGATTGAACTCATGACCTCTTCCTTACCAAGGAAGTGCTCTACCACTGAGCTACATCAGCATTGGAGCGGAAGACGAGGCTCGAACTCGCGACCCTCAGCTTGGAAGGCTGATGCTCTACCAACTGAGCTACTTCCGCATTTTCTCCTGCCGGAGGATTAGGCTGCAAGCCGGCTAATGCTTGCTGCCGGCTTTTGTACGTGGGGGGAGGAGGATTCGAACCTCCGAAGTCGTAAGACAACAGATTTACAGTCTGTCCCATTTGACCGCTCTGGTATCCCCCCTCAAAAAAAAATTAGCATCAAAGAGCTGAGCCGATGGAGGGATTCGAACCCACGACCAGCTGATTACAAATCAGCTGCTCTGGCCAACTGAGCTACATCGGCATGATCCTCACAAGCGTTTCTCCCCACCAAAAAGGGGTACAAATGTAGTGCTTTTTATCGAGGTGGCAAATTTTTCTGCATTTTTTTTTGTAAAAAATATGAGCATGGCCGAAATAAAGGCGGGCATTGTCCCTTTGATTTTTTTTAATTGCTTAATTGTAAATTTGTTATGAAATGCTACCTGATCTCCATACTTTGATTTTTATCGGAAATTTTTTTAGAGTTTAGCGCCGTTTAACACCACGCTAAGCGACAGCCCTGTACTTTTACCGTCGTAGTAGGGCAGGATGGAGATTTTATCGGATTTGGGAAATATTTGCCAATTTTTGAGCGGCTCAAAGTAGTATATCAAGTTGGTGGATAGCACGCCGATACCTGCGCCTGCGAGCACATCCGAAACCCAGTGCCGCTGGTTGGTTTGGCGCAAAATACCAACCGCTGTGGCCACGACAAAACCGCTGTACGCTACCAGCTTGTTGGTGTTTTTAAATTCGTGGTACATCACCGTAGCCCCCACAAATGCAACGCTTGTATGGCCGGAGGGGTATGAATTATGCGCTCCCTGATTGGGGCGCTGTTCGCGGACGGTGTACTTCAGCGTTTGCACCGTGGCGGCGCACAGCAGCTGCGAAAGCGCCAGGTATTTTGTTTGTGTCCAAACGCTGTTCTGCGCCTTTACGCCGGCAAGGTTGGCGGCGTAAAGGCCGAGCATGGGGACATACTGCAGGTAGTCGTCAGCAGTGGTGCCGGTTTTTGGTATCCAGCGGTTTACCTCGCGGTTTCCTTTCCACATCGCCGCTGTACCCACAGCAACCAGGGCAACCGGAAATATTTGCGATTTGTAGGGGAAATGCTTGTGCTTGCTTGCCTGCCGTATAGAATCCTGTGCGCGTACTGCACCGGCTATAATCACAAGGATAAGTAATATCAGGATGTACTTCAACATAATATTGCGCTTATTTTCTGTATTTGTATTTTTACCCTTTCAGCGCGCTGCTTAAGCGCTACTTTAGGCTTTGCTATAACGTGTTACATGATAATAACTCTACTTCAGGGTTGATTATTGTCTTTTTGCTACTATTTAAACGGCTAAAAAAAATGTATCTTAACAAGTGTTGCTGTTTGGTATGGAGGCGTGAAGGCGCGGGAGCGCAGCTTGCCCGAGAGCTTGCCTGAGCTCTCTCTGTTTTGGGCATTGCGGGTATGCAAAAAAAATCTTGCTTCGGGTAAGCTGCGCTGTGCAGCCGAAGCAAGAGCAATAAATCTTGTGGAAAATGTGAAAAATAACTACATTCCGCGCGCGGATGTGTGTGTGTGTGTGTGTGTGTGTGTGTGTGTGTGTGTGGGTGTGTGTGTGTGTGTTTGTGTGTGTGTGTGTGTGTGTGTGTGTGTGTGTGTGTGTGTGTGTGTGTGTGTGTGTGTGTGTGTGTTTGTGAGTGTGTGTGTGTGTGTGTGTGTGTGTGAGAGTGTGAGTGAGTGTGTGTGTGTGTGTCTGTGTGTGTGAGTGTGTGTGTGTTTGTGTGTGTGTGTGTGAGTGTGTGAGTGTGTGAGCGAGTGTGTGAGTGAGTGAGCGTGTGTGTGTGCGTGCGTGTGGGAGTGTGTGTGTGGATTTT
>JAISAC010000108.1 GCA_031266935.1 Prevotellaceae bacterium | reverse complement strand
AGGGCGAAAGGTTTAATCAAGGCGCGCGCGGCGCTGCAGCGAGAGAACCTGACGGAGTCGGAGCGTCGCGAGTACGACTACCTGCAGCGGATCCGGAGCGAAAACCGGAGCACGGTAGCCTCTGCGATAGACGTAGGCAAGCTGGAGGCTCGCAATGAACTTCTGCCTATAATTGCCGAAAAAGAGCAAGCCTTGGCCCATGAGCGCACCGAAAAAGAGCGCGAGCGCACCGAGAAAGAGCGCGCCTTGGCCAGAATGGAAGCTATGGCTGCCGAGCTGGCTGCTCTAAAGAGTAAGAAAGGCTAAGAAGTTCATGGAATGGCTGCTTGAAAAGAAAGAGGAGGGAGAAAATGGCAGGGATGCGATTTGCAAATAGGTTATTATTAGCAAATTGAATTGAAATTATATGAAAAATGATAATTTATCAACGATAATTGGCTATGTTTGGGTTCTAAAATTCTAAATTCAAAAGCTTCAATGGATAGCAGCACTTCTCAAATATTAGCCAACTTTGCCGAAGCGGCGCAGGTGGCGTCCCGCTTTATCGGCAGCAGCCAAAACGTTGAGTGCATTGGCTGCGCGGCGGCGCTCATGGCAGAGGCTATTGCCGGCGGCGGAAAAATAATTTCGTGCGGCAACGGCGGTTCCATGTGCGACGCCATGCACTTTGCCGAAGAGCTTTCGGGGCGCTTTCGCAGCGACCGGCGTGCGCTGCCTGCTATTGCCGCAAGCGACGCCTCGCACCTTACCTGCACCGCCAACGACTATGGCTTCGAGAGCGTTTTCTCGCGCTTTGTTGAAGCCCTGGGGCGCAAGGGCGATGTGCTGCTGGCAATAAGCACTAGCGGCAGCTCCGCCAACGTGGTGAAAGCTGTAGAGATAGCCAAGTTGCAGGGTCTGCGCGTGGTGGGGCTTACCGGCAAAAACGGCGGCCTGATGTCCGGCATTTGCGACGTAAACATTTGCGTACCCCACAGCGGATACGCCGACCGGATACAGGAGGTGCACATTAAGGTTATCCATACGCTTATCCAGCTTATTGAGCAAAAATTGTGCCCGAAGGAAGGGTAGGGCGCAGAAAGAGTGAGTGAATTTATAAATATTGATTAACATGTAGCAAAACTGATAATACTATGAAGCAAACACTTAGATATTTTCTGATTGCGATGCTGCCGGTTGTAGCCGCCGCAGCCATTTCGTGCAAAGATGATGACAATTGGAAGCCCACATGGGCTTTGCCGCTGGTAAAGGAGCAAACTATCCGCATAGGAGATTTTATAACGGACAGCGACGTAAAAAAAATTAATAACCGAGTAAGGCAGCAGTGGACTAGCTATGTAGCAGATCGATTTGGCAATAGCGATACTACCAATGTTGACTCAACAGCCTACTGCGTTATACTTGTGGATAGCACCACCTACGTAACATTCGACAGCGGCTACCCCGCATTGAATGACTCCACCGAACACCTGATTCGAAAGAATCTTACGGGCGATCCTGATGCAATAAACGCTAAGATAGCGCAAATCAACCAATTTTTGAAAAGTTACGGGGAGGACCATCCGAACCCTCCGGGCAACGGTGATCCGAGCAGTAACAGCTACGGAGGAAATACGGCGATTAACAGCTTGCTGGACGCGATGATACACCCTACCGATGTATTTATTACGGCAGCCAACGTGCTTTCGGCTATGGGCAACGACGGCAAATACTACGTCGACTCCATAAGAGACCAGATAGATACCCTCCTGCTAGGAGCGCAAATGACAGACTCCATACCCATTAATTTTGCAGATTACGTTCCCGACGGAGAGGTAATATCCTCTATTGAGTTGGATGTTACGATTAACAGTAGTGGCTGGCTACCTTTTTATTTCAATTTTGGCGCTAATTTTGTTGGTGCCAACAGCGATAGCATTTGTGCAATATTTTCAGGAGATGACGTCATTCATTTGACTAATCCCCCATCCCCTCATTTTGGAAAAGACGGAACCCAAAAAGAAGCATTAGATGACATAGTTAAGCGCACTCAATTTGTAAAGTTTAGCGCAAAATGCGGGAGAGAACCGGACCGGTCAATTACTGAAAACGTTCTCCGAACGCTATCGGATCAAGGTATCTCTTTCAGCGTACGCGTAAAAGTGCAGGCAGCCATGAGCAAGTTTACCTTTTAGCGCTTAAAAAATATTTGACACAGCATTACTATGAAATATTTCATTTTATCTATAGCCTGCCTGCTGGTGGCGACCTCGGTAAAAGTTCAGGCCCAGCTGAACTCCACCCTGTACCACATGAAAGACCTGCCGCTGAACAGCCAGCTCAACCCCGCGTTCCAGCCCCGCAACGGGAGCCTGTACGTCGGGTTTCCGGGGTTAACGTCGTTCTCGCCCAGCTTAGCGCTGTCGGGCGAAGGCTTGACGCTTGGCAACGCCTACCTTAACCCCAGCTACGGGGCTATTGTGAGGGGCGCAGGCGATTTCAGCATGGCTACTTTTGACTACGAGCACAGCCTCATTAACGTGGGCTTTATGCTAAAGAACATGTACCTTACCTTCGACAGCAAGCTCAAGCTCAACGTAGAGGGGCGCATACCGAAGGATTTGGAGCGGCTGATATGGTACGGCAACGGCGACAAGGAAATGCTCGGGAAAACTCTCAGCTTGGAAGGTTTGGGTGTATCGGCGCTGGGCTACGGCGAAATCGCGCTGGGAATTTCTGTGGAGGTAGCAAAAAATGCTTTTGTGGGGGTAAAAGCAAAATACCTGCAGGGGGTTGCCTACATGAACGTCGGATTTGGCGACGGATCTTCTTTCAAGACAGACAGCGCTACCTACAACATTACCGTGGGGCTTAACCCCGATATTTACCTCGCCGGGCTACCGGTTACGGTGCCTCAGGGTGCTTTTGCGATAGACCAGCTGACCGAAGCGGGTTTTGGCGCCTACAAGTTTAACACCGGAAACCGGGGAGTGGCTTTTGACCTGGGCGGCACCTGGGATTTGCCTTGGGTCAAAGGGCTGAACGTGTCGGCAAGCGCGCTCGACCTCGGGTTTATCAGCTGGAGCGGCTACAGGATAGCGCCGGAAAATCCGAATAGCAAAATTTTGTTTGACGGAATTTCCCTGAACGCCGGCAGCGATTTTGCTTCGGGCCTGCTCGACTCCGTGAAGCAAAAAACCAGCGTAACCTCAACCTCCGGCAGCCGCGAGCGCAGGTGGCTGTCGCCAACCATATACGCCGGCGCTACGTACGAGCTGCACAAGTACTTCAACGTGGGGATGCTGGCCGGCTACCGGTTTTCTCAGTACGAGAGCTCGCCGCTGGTGGCGCTGTCGGCCAACACGCAGGGATTTATGGTGAACGCCAGCGTGGCCTACAGCTACTACAACCGCCACAGCAACGTAGGCGTAGGCTTGCTTTTTGGCCGCAAAATGGTGCAGTGGCACATTATTGCCGACAACATTTTGTCCGCCGTTAGCTACAAGACGGCGCAAAACGCTAACCTCCGCGTGGGGCTTAACTTTTTGTTCGGCAAAAGCCGGGCGGCGCGCAGGCCGGTTGCCGTGGACGACGCCCTTGCGCCGGACTACGAGCCTGCTGATACCGCAGCAGGAGCAGCGCAAATTTTTTCTGCCGAAGCAGATACAGCCGCTGCCGTTCACGATTTTGCAGCGAACCTGCGCTACCGGCAAGATTCGGTAGCAGCGCCGGATACGGTGAAGAGCGTAAAAAAAGCAACGAAACGAAAGCGGAGCAGGGAGGAGCTGCTGAGGCAGGCCGTATGGGAGGAAAATGAAGATGGCGTTGGCGTAAAAGTTCAAAAAAAAGTCAAAAAAAAAGCGCAAAAAAGCGTAAATCCGTCCGAAGCTCAAAACCGGCCAAAAGAAACGCTGCTGCAAAGAGCAATGCGAGAAGAAGCCGAAGATGAGGCTAAGGCCAGGAAAAAAAATAAATAGCTACCTTTGTAATGATTATGTACATTATCAGGCTAAATACCAGGCTAAATACCAGGCTAAATATCAGGCTAAATATCAGGCTAAATATTTGCGCAGCTCTTTTGTGCTGCATGCTTGCTGCCTGCTCCAACAATGACGAAAGGAAATGGGAGCCGGCGCTGGTGGTATCGTTGGCTTCGTTTGATGTGGATATTTCTAAATATTTGGGAATAGACAGTCTGACCGAAAATCTCTTTAGGGAGATACCGCACGATTTTCAAGAAAACTCGCTGACGAGAGCCTTTACTGTGCTGCGGGATTCGGTGGGCACCTCGGTAATAGATAGCTTGCCGCTGGATATCCAGACCGCAATTTATAGCACTATAACTATTCCTACGACGCCACTCCTAAATCCGGCAATTTTGCTGGACGATCTCATGAAGAGCCTTCGTGAACGCGGACAGTTTTTTGTTATTAATCGCATTGCCTACGAAATTATGGAGGAGGTAAGGGGGCTGCCGGATACCTCTTTCAGAGCAAAGGTTGACTCCTTGTTTGCCACCTCTCCTCCTGTCAACATCGGGGATGCGATAAGCATAGATATGCAGCAGGTAGCCGATTTTGAAGAGATGAAGCAAATACAGTGGATAAAAATACAGGTATTTGTGAGTAGCCGGCTGCAGGTAAAAGCAACGGTACAGGCAGATATGCGCGATGATTCCGGCAATGTTATTGATAGCCTGCTGTATGCCGATGGTAAAAATGGCGTCGAAATGCCTTTCCCCCAAAGCGCAGGAAGTAAAGTGCATATCTTGCATAGCTACGAGGGGCAGGATGCGAAGAGGCTCATCGCATCAATAGGTCGCTTTACCGTCAACATTTCCTCCCCTTCGCTGGGGCTAACGCTTAACCAGGTGAAGCACTTGCACAACCAGAGAGTAACCGTATCCATGGGGCTTATGCTGAAAACAACTTTTGGCGACGCCGTGGAGTGAAGGATGGCGGAGGATAGGAGATTAAATGTAAAAACATGAAAATTTGCTCTTTAGGACAATTCTTGCTATATTTGTATTGAAGTATGGAAAGTAAGCGAAGAAAAATTATTTTATACAAGGACTATTTTCGGAGTTTTTATGTAACGCTGTAGCAAAAAATCAAAGATAAAATTGTTTGGACTTTGCGAGTGATAGAAACCTTGCCTGTTGCCCCCGAAGTTTACCTGAAACACCTCGAGAATGCTGATGGACTCTTTGAGGTAAGAGTGCAGCAAGGTAGCAATATTTTTAGAATATTCTGTTTCTTTGATGAGAGTAAGCTCATAATTTTGATGAACGGCTTCCAAAAAAAAACGCAAAAAACATCGCAAAACGAGATAGCAAAAGCACTTAAAATAAAGAACGAATATGAGCAAGAAAAATATAGCAACGCTTGATACCTTTATAGACGAGCAGTACGGGCCGCTTGGCGCACCCAAGCGAGAGGTGTTTGAGCAAGGCTACAATGCGTTTAAGGTTGGTTTACTGCTTCACGAAGCTCGCCTTGAAAAGGGACTTACACTGGAAGAGTTAGCAAAAAAAGCAGGTACGACAAAGTCTTACATTGCAAGAGTTGAAAAAAACATCAAAGAGGTGCGCTTTCCACGCTACAAAAAATTGTAGCGCTATAGGGGCGTATGGAGGTATCCATACGTTTATAATATTTGCAATTGAGATGTACCTGAAAATATATAACATAATGTAAAATATTGATTGTCAATTATCATCAAATAGTAAAAAATATTATCGTTGCAGGCTTAACGCTCAGCTGCGCGCTGCTGCACGGCAGCAGCGCTACAGCGCAGCACAATGCTACGATGTACTTCATGCGCGACCTGCCGGCGGTGAATATGCTCAACCCCGCTTTTCAGCCCGAAGCAGGAAGCGTTTACGTCGGTTTTCCTGTGATATCCTCCATATACCTTGACGGAGGTATAACGCTCGGCGATATGAACATCGGCAACCTTTTGAGCCGCACCCCGCGCTTGACCCGTACGGCAGAAAACGCCTCCTTTCGGGAGAGCGGGTACGCCAACTTGGATCTTAACATGCTTAACGTAGGCGTGTTTATACACGGCATGTACTTTACGCTTGATGTTGCCGAAAAAACGCGCTTTGAGGCGAGCCTTCCCGGAGACTTTATCAGGCAGGCATGGCGCGGAAACGCTCCTTACATGGGGCAAGCAATATCCCTGAGCGGATTGGGAGCGCAGCTGAACTCCTACGCAGAGGTTGCGCTCGGCGTTTCCAAGGAGGTGGTGCGCAACAAAATTACCGTTGGCGGAAAAGTAAAGCGGCTGATGGGAGTGGCGTCTGTTGATATGAACTTTGGAGATGCGGCCTTTATGTACACCGACCCCGATACCTGGAGCACAACCGTGGGAGTAACCCCCCAGGCAACCTTTGCCGGCATCCCCTCCAATATCACTTCCGAAGGAGTATTTTCTTACGACACCGCCGGCATAGGCTCCTACAGCTTCAGCAACTTTTCGGGCAAGGGGTGGGGGATTGACGCCGGTTTTGAAATCAAAAGCGAAAAAATTACCGTATCGGGAAGCATTGTCAACTTTGGAGGCATCGCGTGGGACAGCAAGCACGTGGCGCTGCAAAGAGGCAACCTTGTCCAAACCTTTAGCGGCGTGCAGAATACCGGCGATACGCACAACTTAATTGACGTTGTGGACTCGCTGAAGTCGGAGCTGTTTACGGTTAGCAGCGGGGAGTCTTTGCAGTGGACCTCGCCTACCATGTCCGTCGGCGTTTCGTACTTGCTGAACGAGCATGTCGTTGCCGGCGCGCTGGCGGCCATTACCGTTGGCCGCTACAACACCTACCCCCTGCTTGCGCTGTCGCTAAATACCAGAAAGTATCCCATTAACGGAAGTTTTTCGTACAGCTACGGCCACAGCCACAACCTCGGGCTGGGATTGCTCCTTGGACAGCGCAACATGCAGCTGCACGTCATTTGCGATAATATACTTGCGGCCAACTACCAAACAGCGCAGAAGTTTAACCTCCGGATGGGGCTTAACTTGCTGGTGGGGGGGCCAAAGCCAACCGGCGATAAAAAGAAGGTATGGTCGCCGCTCAGCATCATACACAAGCTGTTCAACACGTACAAAACAACCGGCTCAAAGCTTCCGCTGAACGCGCCGTCGTCGCCGTCGATGCAGCCGGTAAATAAGCAGCCGCTTAACCCCATCAACACCTCGCCTGCGGCGCAGCCGGCAAACAGGCAGCCGCTCAATCCCGTCAGGGATAACGGCGTAAGCACAAAATAGATGGAACGCAAGAAAAGCAAGTAGCACAAATCCTTTGGAAGCAAGCAGCGTAAAGCTGAGAACAAGCGCAGAAGCCCGCTTGGGCTGCCTCTTGCGATTTTGTAAATTTTTGCTACCTTTGCAGCCGGTTTTTATGGTTTAATAAATTCTTTCTCTAGCAATTTACTTGTGCAGGTGCGCACCTGCTCAACGCATGAATGGAGGTAACATAAGCAGCAAATTTTTCTTATGAACAAATAAAACTTTAACAAAAAAATTATAGATGAAACCAACTCTTCTTGTACTTGCTGCCGGCATGGGCAGCCGCTACGGTGGCCTGAAACAGATGGATACTGTTGGCCCCAGTGGAGAAACTATTATGGACTACTCCATTTTTGACGCCGTGCGCGCCGGATTTGGGAAGGTAGTCTTTGTCATTCGCAAAGATTTTGAGCAGGCATTTAGCGATGTTTTCTCAAGTCGATTTGGTAATGCAATTGATGTTGAGTTTGTATTCCAATCAATAGACAAGGTGCCGCAGGGAAGCGCTTACAACCCCGAGCGCACCAAGCCGTGGGGCACCAACCACGCTGTGATGATGGGCGCCGACGCTGTGCGCGAGCCTTTTGCCGTCATCAACGCCGATGATTTTTACGGCAAAGAGTCGTTCGAGATTATAGCCCGCTTTCTGGGAGAGGTGGCCGACGAAAAAAATCTTTACGCCATGGTCGGCTACCGCCTGAGCAATACGCTATCCGAATCGGGAGCTGTATCGCGCGGCATCTGCGAAAAGGACAGTAGCGGCTTTTTGGAGTCGGTGGTAGAGCGCACGCACATTGAGCGGGTTGGCGGGGCGCCGGCATACAAGGACGAAGCCGGAATGTTCTGCAAGCTGAGCAACGACGCGCCGGTATCAATGAATATGTGGGGATTTACGCCGGAGTACTTTGAATACTCGGAGTATTACTTTAAAGAATTTTTGGCGCAAAGCGGGCAAAACCTCAAGTCCGAGTACTTCATTCCTTACATCATCAGCAACCTCATACAGAGCGGTAAGGCAAGAGTGAAGGTGCTGGATACGCCGGCCAAATGGTTTGGCGTTACCTATGCCGAAGATAAGCCTGCCGTCATTATGAAGATCAACGAGCTGGTGCACAAGGGTATTTACCCGGAGAAGTTGTGGAAGTAAAAGCATTTTGACGAACAGTATGGCGAAGCAAACCAACCCAACCTGCCGTATCCAGATTCTGCTGGTAGAGAGCAGCAAGAGCGCAGGAGAGGTACTTTACGAAAACTTCAACAAGGTGAAGACCTCGCTTGAGAAAAGCAACTCGCTGTGCATTGAGTTTGTAAAAGCAATCTCGCAGGAGTCCGCGCTGGCGTACATTGAATCCGGCGCTATGCCCCCCGGCAACAGCAAGCAGCTCAAAGCCGAGTACGGCGACGTGCAGGCGGTGGTGGTCAGCTGGGAGGTGTGCTGCTCCATGAACTTTGTGGAAAAAATTGTTGCCTTGCGCTCAAATATCCACATTTTTCTGATTACATCGGAGCAAAACACTTACGACCTGTACAACCCCAACCTGGGGAATATTCACTTTATCCAAAAAAAGGAGCTGGTAAACAACCATCAGCTCGAGCTTCAGCGCATCCTCAACACGTTCAACGAGCGCCGGCGGACCCCGTTTTGGACGGCTTACAAGGAGTACGTGGAGGAGGCGAACTACACGTGGCATACGCCCGGGCACGCCGGCGGGCGAAGCTTCAAAAATTCGCCATACCTGTACGCGTTTTACGAATTTTTTGGCGATAACGTCTTTTTGGGCGACCTCTCGGCGTCGGTCGAGCACCTCGGGTCGCTGCTCGACTCCACCGGATACGTCGGGCAGGCCGAGGCAAAGGCAGCGCGTATTTTTAACGTGCGCAAAACGTTTTTTGTAACCAACGGATCGTCCAACTCCAACAAGATTATTCTGCAAACGCTGCTGCGCTCGGGCGACAAGGCCATTGTTGACCGCAACTGCCACAAATCGGTGCACTACGGCTTTATTCAGTCTCAGGCCATACCCATTTACATCGACAGCCAATACTCGACCAAATACGGTATTTTTGCCCCTCCCTCCATCAAGGATATTGAGGAGGCCATAAAGAAAAATCCTGACGTGAAGCTGGTGGTGCTCACCGGCTGTACTTACGACGGCATCCTGATTCCGATTCGCCGCGTGGTGGAGCTGGTGAAAAAGGTCAACCAGCTGCGGGGTACGCACATCAAGGTTTTTATCGACGAGGCCTGGTTTGGGTACGCCTCGTTTCACCCGTACTTCAGGGAATACTCGGCCATTTGCTCGGGCGCCGACTACGTAACGCACAGCGCCCACAAGGTGCTGTCGGCCTTTAGCCAGAGCTCGTACATCCACGTGAACGACCCCGACTTTGACGAGGACTACTTCCGCGAAATATTTCACCTCTACACCTCCACATCGCCGCAGTACCAGATTATTGCTTCGCTTGGCGTGTGCTCCATGCAGATGGAGATAGAAGGCTTTAAGCTGCTGGGCAAAGCGCTGGAGCAGGCGCAGCGCTTTCGCGACGTCGTGCGCAGGCGGCTCACCAAAATAAAGGTAGTGGAGTTTAGCGATTTTCAGAGAGAGTTTAAGCACCTCAAAACGTACAGCTACGGCAATGACCCGCTCAAGGTGCTGCTCGACGTATCGGCGTTGGACTGCGAGATGAAGGAAATACAGGCATACCTCCAGGAAAAAGGTTTTGAGGTGGAAAAAACAACGCCGGAGGGCACCATTCTTTTTCTGTTCACCATTGGCACCTCAACGGCCAAGGAGGGCGAGCTGTTCTTTGCGCTGAGCGAGCTGGAGCGGGAGTCTAAGCGCTTTGACAAAAAAATCAGGCACGGCGCTGGCAGCATAAAAATTCCCAGCGTACAGACGGCAGGCCTCTCCTACTTTTTTGAGCCGCGCGAGCAGGTCAAAATAGAGGATGCCTGCGGGCGAATTTCGTCGTTTTTTGTAACGCCCTACCCCCCGGGGATACCGGTGCTCATGCCCGGACAAACCATTACGCAGGAGCATATTGACTACGTTGAGCAGCAGATGAAAGATAGCCGTACCATTCACGGCTGCGACAACGGGATGGTTTACGTAGCAAAGTAGCGCTACGCCGTTTCGCCCCACCTTGCGGGCATTGTTACGCTTTTGCAACAAAGTCCTGGCGCATGGGGCTAAAGACGTCAACCACCACGCCATCTTCGAGGCACACCACGCCGTGCGGAGCGTTGGGGGCGGCAAAAAAGCAGTCGCCGGCCGCTAATACCTTTTTTTCATCGTTGATTTGCACCTCGAACCTGCCGCTTGCCACGTAGCTGGCCTGCGAGTGAGCATGCTCGTGCACCGCACCCACGCTGCCCTGCAGAAATTTTACCTTTACCATCATCAGCCGGTCGCTGTAGCCCATCACCTGGCGCCACATGTTTTCGCCCGTCTGCGTCCAGCCATTTTGGTTGTCCGGAATGAAATTTTCCATAATTCTATCAGCTAAAAAAATTTATCCGGCAAATATAGCAATTTTCTGCCTAAATCTTTTTTTGCGCTACAACATGGCAAATGCACGAAATTTAAAGCGAGCGCTTGCGCCATCCCGTACTTTAGCTGGGGCGCCATGGAGCGGCGCTTGATAAAAACGCTGTGAACGTTACCCTTAACCCAACTTGGGAAAAATTACCCCGAAAAAGTCAGGAAACGGGACAGTTTTCACGGCTGTATAATTTATATATATCTAATAATAAGCATATTATATAATTTAGCTTTTCAAAAAGT
>JAISAC010000010.1 GCA_031266935.1 Prevotellaceae bacterium | reverse complement strand
GGAAATATTATTCACCCAAAATAATATGAATTATGAATTTTTGTAACATTTTAAACAGCGAATTTATGAGGAAAAAGTACTACTTGCAGGGAGTATTTATGCTCCTGTTTTATCTTTTCGCGCCGGCTACGTTCGGCCAACAGCTTCAGGTGACGGGAACCGTTACCGACACGGAGACGGGCGAAGCGCTGGTGGGCGTAACGGTGCTCGAAAAAGGCTCCGGCAACGGCGCGATGACCGGCAGCGACGGCCGGTACTCTATTGGCGTTAGCGACGGCGCAACGCTCCGGTTCTCCTACACGGGGTACGAAACGCAGGAGCATCCGGCTTCGGGCGGCCTGCTAAACGTGACGCTGCAATCAAGCCTGACCGCTCTGGACGAAGTGGTGGTGGTAGGCTACGGCGTACAGAAAAAAAGCGTGGTAACCGCCGCCATCAGCAGCGTGAAGGCGGCAGAGCTGGAAAAGGTGGCGCCTACCAGCATTGGCAACGTGCTGAAGGGGCAGGTGTCGGGCGTGCAAATCAGCACAGGGTCGGGGCAACCCGGCGAAGAGGCCAGCGTGCGTATTCGCGGTATCGGTACCACCGGCAACAGCAACCCGCTGTGGATTGTGGACGGTATGGCGGTGGACGGCGGTATCCGTAACGTAAACCCCGCCGACATTGCCTCGGTGGAAGTGCTGAAGGATGCCGCCTCGGCGGCGGTGTACGGCGCACGGGCAGCCAACGGCGTTATCCTGATTACTACCAAAAGCGGCGCGCTTGGCGCTGCTAAGCCCCGCATCAGCTACGACATGAGCGTTGGCTTCCAAAACCCGTGGCGGAAAAAGGCGGTGCTCAACGCAGAGGAGTACATGGTGATTCACAACGAGCTGCGCATTAACAACGGCGAGGCTCTGCCGTTTTCTCCAAAGGCCATTGCCGACGCCCGCGCGGGCTTGACGCCCAACACCGACTGGCAGGATGAGGTATTTAACCGCAACGCCTTGGTGACCAACCATCAGCTGGGCATTTCGGGCGGTACGGAGAAGCTGTCGTACTACATCTCGCTGGGCTACTTTGACCAGGATGGAATTGTAGGCGGCAACTACGACGTGAGCAACTACAACCGCTGGAACATCCGCAGCAATACCACCTACGAGGTGTTTAACGCCGAAAAGCAGCGCAGCTTCCTCAACAAGGTAAAGGTGGGCATTAACGCTACCTACGGACGCGCCAACTCTATCGGCGTGGGCAACAACGCGCAGGTGTACAACTCCCCGCTGAACGAGGCGCTGATACTGCCGCCCACCATGAGCGTGTACCTCTCGGACGAGGAGGGCAAGGCGCTGCTGGAAAAACATCCCTACGCCATTACCGACAAAAACGGGCGGGTATATACGCCCTCTCCCAGCGGGTTCAACGAGCCTCGCAACCCGCTTGCCCACATGCAGTCGCCCAACAGAACCTACGATAACGAAGACAAGTTTATAGGCTCTTTCTTTGGCGAGCTGAATATTCTGGAAGGGCTGGTGTTTAAGAGCAACTACGGCTTTGACCTTGCTTTCTGGGGCAGCGACGGCTACCGCTTCCCGTACTACCTTGCCGACGTATCGGCGCCAACGGACGAAGACCCGCTAAGGTCGGAGGCATGGTCGAGCATGAACCGCAGCTTTACGTGGCAGCTTGAAAATACGCTTACCTACACCACCCAAATTGCCGACGTGCACAACGTCAACGTGCTGCTGGGGCAGTCGGCTCGCCGCTATGACGGGCGTTCGCTTAGCGGCAACGGTTACGAGCTGATTGCCTACGACCCCGACATGGCCGTTGTGAACTCCACCCGCGCCGATGTGGAGAAGGGCGGACGGCGCAGCAGCGGCGGTACGTCTGCCGCTTCGCTGGCTTCGTACTTTGCCCGCTTGGACTACAACTACGCCGAGCGCTACATGATTCAGGGCACAGTGCGCCGCGACGGTTCCGACAAATTCGGGTCGGGCAACAAATGGGGCGTTTTTCCCTCCGTGTCGGCAGGCTGGAACCTGACCAACGAGCCTTACCTGAAGGACATTTTGCCCGGCGCGTTCAACACCATTAAGCTGCGCGCCAGCTGGGGCGTGAACGGTAACGAAAATATCGGGCAGTTTAAGTATATGAGCCTTATGGACGGCGGGCAAAACTACTACTTTGGCGCCGGCAATGCGGAGCTCATGTACTACGGCATCAGCAGCGCCGGAGCGTCCAACGTTGCCCTGAAGTGGGAGGAGTCGAAGCAAACCAACGCCGGTATTGACTTTGTGCTGCTCAAAGGCTCGCTTACCTTTTCGTTTGACTGGTTTACCAAGCGCACCGAGGGTATGCTGGCCAACATGCCTATCCCCCGCTACGTGGGCTTAAATGCGCCGGTGTATAACATCGGCGTCATGGACAACTGGGGGCTGGAGTTTGACCTTGGCTACAAAATCAACATCAGCGGCGTGAACGTGAGCGCAAAAGCCAACGCCTCGTACGTAAAGAATACGCTGATAGATTTTGGCAACGCCAGCGGCGAAAACTCGTGGGGCGGGCATAACCTGCTGAGCCTTGAAAATTTCATCTACCAGAAAAACGGCATGGTCAACCCGTTCTTCTACGGCTACCGCACCGACGGGATTATCCAAAATCAGGACGAAGCCGACACCTACAACTTAGCGTATAACCAAAGCGCTGTGCCCGGCGACGTACGCTTCAAAAACCTCAACGGCGACGACGTGATTGACGACAAAGACCGCGAAATGATAGGCAAACCCGACCCCGACTGGGTATTCGGCCTTACCCTCAACGCCGACTACAAGGGCTTTGACTTTTACGCTTTCTTTCAGGGCGTGTGGGGCAACGACATCTTCGTAGGCCCTTTCCGTACCGACGTTCCCATGCAGAATTTTCCGGCATGGGTTATGGACAGGTGGGCAGGCGAAGGTACCTCCAACACCATTCCGCGCCTCACGTCCGCCGACCCCAACCTCAACTACCGCGCGTCAGACCTGCTTATCCGCAACGGCGCTTACTGCCGCCTGAAAAATATCCAGCTGGGCTACACCCTGCCCAAAAGCATTACCCAAAAGGTAAGCATTGAGCGCCTGCGGCTGTACGTAGGCGCCGAAAATCTGCTGACCATCACCGGATACAAGGACGGCTTTGACCCCGAAGTGGGCGGCGGCGTGGACTACGGCAACTATCCCCACAGCAGGGTAGCCACCTTTGGCGCAAATATTACGTTTTAAGCTATAATTGTAAACCATATAATAGATTTATCATCATGAAAAAATCAGCAAAAAAAATAGCAAAAAAAATAGCTCTACATGCTTCCCTTTGGGGATTGGCGCTGCTGGGGCTAACCTCGTGCAGCGAAGATTTTCTCACCATTTACCCAACCTCGCAGGTGGCGGCGGGAGCGCCTGCCACGCAGGACATCATAGACCAGCAACTTGTGTCGGCTTACCAGATCCTGCTGCTGGACTCCTACGCCGACGGCAACCTTGTGAGCATTATCACCTTTGGCGATGTGCGCTCCGACGATCTTTATAAAGGTGGCGAAAATCTGGGCGACCAAGTGGCGGTGTACCGCCATTCGCAGTACACGGTAACCGCAGACAACCAGCTGGACGGCTACTGGGGCATTTACTACACCGGCCTGCAACGCTGCAACGCCGCGCTGCTCTCGTGCAGCAACGCGGAGGGCGTACCCCCCAGCATCCTGAACCGCCTGCGCGCCGAAGCCCTCACCCTGCGCGCCTACTACATACACCACCTGTGGAAAGCTTTCGGCAACATTCCCTACTACGAGGAAACGCCGGGGCCGCCCTACTACACGGCGCCGCAATATACGGCAGAGCAGATATACGCCGAAATCATCGAAGACCTCGACGCGGCCATTGCTACGGAAGATTTGCCGTTGGCAACCACCGCAGCCAATGCCGGCCGCATAAACAAAGCCGCAGCCATGATGACCAAGGCTCGCGCGGTGATGTACCAAAAAGACGAAGCCCGCTACGCCGAAGTGCTGGCCGATATGAAAACCATTATCGAGAGCGGACAATATGACCTGATACGCACCAGCCCCGACGCCAAGCTCACCGCCAACCCCATTACGTGGATGTTCCTGCGCGAAGGCGAGTTTTGCAAAGAGTCTATCTTTGAGGCCAACCACCTGCCCGAAGGCAAAAGCTGGGGCAACTCGTGGAGCGGCTACGGCAACTACCTGCCCAAGTGCGCGGCGCCAAGAGACCTGAACGACCCGACCAAAACGTTCGACGCCGGCTGGGGCATGTTCACCGTACAGCGCGGAACCTTTGAGCGTATCTTCAACGAAGCCGGCGATGTCCGCAAGGAAGCTAGCGTTATTGAGTGGCCGTCGAGCGCTTATGACTATGAGGGAAGTTTTCAGGTTACCGGCCTCTTTATGGGTAAGTACGCCGCCCGCACCGGCTACAACAAAAACACCACCGGCGACGCTGCGCTGAACTACGAAAACAACATGCGGATTTTCCGCTTAGCCGAAACCTACCTCAACGCCGCCGAGCTGAGCTTCTACGCCGGCGGAGCGGGCGCCGCGCAGCCCTACTTGGACGCTATCCGCGCCCGCGCTTTTGGCGACAACGCGCACGCCATAACGGCAACGCTCGAAAACATCAAGCTCGAACGCCACCGTGAGCTCTTCGGCGAAGGGCAGCGCTTTTGGGATTTGGTACGCTGGGGACGCGACGAAACGGGAAAAACCACCGCGCAAGTCCTCTCGGTAACCGACGTGGCGTTCCATATGGACCGCACGTGGGAAGACTACAAAAAGTACCTCCCCCTGCCAAAAGCCGAGATAGACAAAACCAAAGGCACGGAGCACGAGCTGGCGCAAAACCCGGGGTGGAATTAACAATTAACAATTAACAATTAATAATTAAGGAGATAAGAATATTAAATTATACAGCTATGAGAAAAAATACCTATATACCCAAATTTTTCTGCTTCGCGGCGCTGGCCTCGCTGCTGGCCTGCAACCCTGCGGAGGACGACTCGTACTCGCTGGGCGGGCAGGTGCCGGCAAAACCCAACTTTGACGTACAGGTTGTGGACAACGACAACGAAGTGGTAATCACTTTCCCGTCGCTCGCCATAACCAAAGACCCCCAAGTTGAGGGCGTACACTTTACCGCCCCCGAAGCCGGCATTAACTTTTTGGTGAAAGATACCGAAACAACCAGCTTCTCCAAAAAGGTGTTCCGCGGCGGCAGCTATACCCTGTATGTGGCCGTGGTGAATCGCGCCGGCTCGTCGGAGCCACAGGAGGTGCCGTTTACGGTAACCAAAGACCTGCTGCTCGAAACCCTGAGCGAAAATGTGCTCACGGAAAGCAAAACCATCAGCGGGCAGGAGTTCAGCTATGCCGACCTCTACGTCGAAAAGAGCAGCTTCATTACCCTTGCCGGCTCGCTGGCAAGCGACGATGTGGCGCTAAACCTCGATTACTTTAAGCGTGTCTCTACCGGCGAGGCGCAATTTTTGGGCGAAAGCGGCATCTACACCGTTTACTACAACGCGGCTGCAAAGATAGTCCTGCTGAGCGTACCTGTACCGGATTACCCCGATTATCTGGTAGCTACCGGCAAAAACTTTGCCTACCCTGTCAAAAACGGCGACCCGTACTACATAGGCGGCTATCCGGAAAATGCGGCGGCGGGCGATGTCCTGCAGTACGTGCTGTTCCGCAAAACCGGCGATAAAACATTTCAGGCTACCGTCTTCATCAAGGACAGCGACGTGGAGTTTAAGCCCTACCATGCAAACGGCGGCGGAAACGTTACCAGCAGCTGGGGCAACGGAGGCGAGTACAACTACGATAAGTGTACTTTCTCCGGCGTGTCGGGTGTCTTTATCGACGGAGGAGGAGAGTACCACAACTGGGTGGCCGGCCCGCGGGCTGACGCTACGCAGCCCTACCGGATTACCGTTTCCGTCACCAGCGATGGCAGCGAAAAAGCAGCCAACGTTTCCATTCAGGCGGTGGACTTTAACGGGGAGGTTGTCGAAATTCCCGAAGAACCCGAAGCGCCGCCGGTGGTGGACGACCCGACGGCAATTAACTTTGCAGCATTTGCAAATGCAACCATAGCCGGCGAAGCGTTCGGTACGCTCGAAAAACATTTGGACAAAGACTCCACTTATACGCTCACCGGCAGCTTTGATGATGCAGGCGCGCTGTTCAACGTTGACTTCTTCGAGCGCATCTCGGCAGGCTCCGTAAAATTCCTCGGCGACGACGGCGACTATACGCTGCACTACAACAAAGTCAGGAAGCATGTCATTTTGGGCGTGAGCGGCCCTGCTTACCCCGCCTACCTGCTGATTACCGGTACCGGATTGGGATACCCCAGCAAGGTGGACGGCATGAACGAGCATACAGGATGGGGGTTCGATAACGTGCGCAGCTACATACTGTGCCGAAAAATCGGCGACAACGCGTACCAAGCCACGGTTTACATCACCAACGCAGATTGGGCAGCGTTCAAATTCTACGAGAACACGAGCTGGGGCAATGAAAAAGGTTACGGGAATTTTACCTTCTCCGGAATCACTTTTGATTTTGCAGGCGACGGCGCAATTAAGGATATAAAGCCGCCTGCAAGCCTGACACCGGGCATTTACCGCATGACCATTGACTTGGCAAATGGTACCCTCGACACGCAGCCATTCTCACTTGAGAATTAAGAATTGAGAATGGGTGTATTTCAAGTTGTCGCTTTTGCTCATTCCGTAGGAATGAATCGCTCGGTAGAAAAAAATGTTCCGGTGGTTGTCGGCATCCTGTAGGGATGCATCCCTACGGGATGCCAAGGAGGGGACGCCATTCGTGTTTTCTACCGAGCGATAATCCCTACGGGATTATTTAAAGTGACAATTATATATAACCCTTTGTATCCATAATATTATCAAATATTTACAAAATGGGTTATTGTCTGTGTTTTGACTTACGGGGCATGCTAATTTGAAATACACCTATTACGAATAGGAAAATTCTTATATTCGTAATTCCTAATTCCTAATTCGTAATTAATTTTATTGTATGACAAAAACAATTCTCCCTCTTTGTATGCTGTTAGCCGCAATGTGCGCTGGCTGCGGCAGTAGCGACAGCGCCGCCGCAAACCCTGCGCCGGAGGAAACGAGCTACGTCCCCGAAGGCTATACCCTCGTGTGGAGCGACGAGTTTGACGACACGCCCAACCGCCTGCCCGGCAGCGAGTGGTGGTTTGAAACCGGCAACAGCGGCTGGGGCAACAACGAGCCGCAATGCTACGTTGACCGTGTGCTGGGCGCCGACACGGTGGCCAAAATCAGCGGCGGCAAGCTCGCCATTACCGCCTACAAGCTCGCCACGCCTTACGCCGGCAGCCAGCCCACGCCGGGCGCCGAAATAATCTCGGCGCGCATGAACACCTCCCGCGCATGGACGTACGGCTACTTCGAGATGAAAGCCCTGCTACCGGGCGGGCGCGGCACGTGGGCTGCTTTCTGGATGCTGCCGCAAAGCTTCCAAAGCTGGCCGCTCGACGGCGAAATAGACATCATGGAGTACGTGGGCTACCGCCCCGACGTGACGCAAGCCTCCGTGCACACCGACGCCTACAACCATGTGGCCGGCACCGAAAAAACCGCCACGCGCACCGCGCCGGGCGCCGAGCGCAAACTTTACACCTATGGCCTGCTGTGGACGGAAGACGTCATAAAAGGCTACTTTGAAGGGCGCGAGTACTTCTCGTTCCCCAACGATCACGCCGGCGACAAGCGAACGTGGCCCTTCAACGTGCCGTTCTACCTGAAGCTGAACCTCGCCATCGGCGGCAACTGGGGTGGCTCGGAGGGCATTGACAACGCCATCTTCCCCTCAAAATACGAAGTTGACTACGTAAGAGTTTACCAAAAACAGTAAGCAGCAGCAGCCGATTACAAATATTTTTCGCTCTTTGACATGTTGGTTTATACGTTTAATTAATAAATTTCGTATTTTTGTGGTGTATTTTTACGGCATAAAGATTATGAATACAGCAGCATTAGACAAGCAAACGAGCGATAAGGTAAGCTTCATTACCTTCATTATTCCAAAATTTGCGTCAGGATACAAAATGAACGCGCAGGATGCCTATTTGTACTTGAAAAAATATGGAGGAATAAGCTACTTAAATGAGCATTGGTGGGCTTTACATACCGATAATCCATATTGGGCAATCCGAAGTATGGCAAAAGTTTGTCGTAATAATGGAGGATGGTTATAAATGATAGTATATCACGGCAGCTATATTGAGGTTACGAAAATTGACTTGACGAAATGTGCGCCGCACAAAGATTTCGGTAGAGGATTTTATGTTACGAAAATAAAAGAACAAGCTGAAATATGGGCAAGCCGCATAGGAGAAGACCATAGCTGCAAGGGTTTTGTTACTGAATTTATTTTTTACGAAAATGCATTTATAGACGGCGCTCATCGCGTGTTGCGTTTTGATTCTTATAGCGACGAATGGCTTGATTTTGTCACATTAAATCGCCGAAAAGATTCGCCTTTACCGGCGCATGGCTACGATATAGTGGAGGGGCCGGTTGCAGACGATAAAATTTCACGTCAAATAGATAATTACATTGATGGAAAAATTTCACGGGAAAAATTTCTAAAAATGCTGCGCCATAAGGAGCCTACGCACCAAATCTGTTTTTGTACAGCAGATTCTTTACTGATGCTCGAATACAGAGACAAAAGCATAGATACTTCTTATGAAATCTCCGAAATCGGCGAGCCGCTACTCGAAAAATTAATGCTCGACAATCAAATAGACGAAATAAAAGCAGCCGATTTATTTTATAATTCCAAAACATTTACGCAACTTG
>JAISAC010000132.1 GCA_031266935.1 Prevotellaceae bacterium | reverse complement strand
CCCCGTATGCTGAAGCATACGGTTAATAGAGTGTCACCCCTGCGGGGTTTGCAGCATACGGATTGCAGCATACCTGCGTAGAGACGCGGCGCATCACGTCTCTACAACGAGCAGTCCCGCAGGGACGCCCCCCGTATGCTGAAGCATACGGATAATAGAGTGTCACCCCTGCGGGGTTTTACGACAACTCCTGGCAAGTCCCGCAGGGACGACAACTTTATTAACTGTTATATCTTGTTTATTCGTCATTCCTAAAAACCGCGAACAAACGCGCCGGCTTCGTTCACGTTGTGGCAGGCTATGCCCATTTCCTCAAAATCGCTTGCCTGCCGCCGCGCAAGGTAGGTCGGCATGGAGGCGTCGATGATGACCTGCTGCGGGCGGTACCTTGCCGCTATCTGCCGGGGGCGCAGCTTGCACGACGAAGTCAGGATGAGGTAGTCAACGTCAATGGGCGTTTGCAGCGCGCCGGCGGCTTCGCTGCAAAGAATTTTCACCGTTTTTCCTGCAAAGGTTACAAATCCCCTGCATATCCCCTGCTCGGCAAACTCCTTGACGGACGCTTCCTGCAGCGCTATCCTGTCGAGCGACTCCAAGCTCGAAAACCCCAAGTACGTCATGTGGCTTTTCACGTTAAAGTTGAACGGATTCGGCACATCAACGCTATCGCACAGCGCAAAGCCCCGGCTGCCGTTGACGAACGAAACAAGCGAAACGTTCCGGATGCTGTACACCGTCATCACCGCTTGCTGCTGCTGCCGGTGCTTGTCCACCACGCGCAGCGACAGGCACACCGCCATGAGCGAGAGCGACAGGATGAAAAATTTGGCCTTTTTTGCCCACATGTAAAAAGCCAAAGCGAGAATGGCAAACAGCATCAGCCACGTTTGCAGCGGCGTTATCCAGAGGGCTTCAATCAGAGCGTAGGGCAGGCTTTCCACAAAGCGAATAAGAAAGTTGAGCAGCATGACGCTAAGGCTGGTGCCCGTTGCCACCAGCCAGCCCGCATACGGAATGGCCGGAATAAACGCAAAGGGAAGCGTCAGCAAAAAGCCCGCCATGATGACCATCGTGGGGATGTTGACGAGTATGTTGGTGATAAGAAAGTGTATCGGGAACTGGTGAAACATGTACACCGAAATGGGAAGGGTGCCGATGTTGGCTGCCAGCGAAACCGAAATAAGCGACCACACCGCGTCGGGCAGATACCGCTTGAAGTGCAGCTGCCGGTAGATGTAGGGGTGAAAAAATACGATGGACAGCACCGCCGCATACGAAAGCTGAAAACCTGCGTCAAAAAGGCTAAGCGGGTCGAACGCGCAAATCAGGAAGGCCGAAAAAGCCAGCGTGTTGTAGGTATTGGTAGAGCGGCTAAACATGTTGCCGATGGTGAGCACCGTAAACATGATGGTGGCGCGCAGCACCGACGGCGACAGCCCCGCCACCAGCGCGTACGACCACATGCACAGCAGGACAATAACGCCCCGCATAATTCTTCCGTACTTTCGCCTGTCCAGCACCTTGAGGAAGAATCCGAGTATCATGCTGATGATGCCCACGTGCAGGCCGGAAACGGCAAGTATGTGCAGGGCGCCCGCCGCTGCGTACGACTGCCGCAGGTCGGAGTCCAGCAAGGACTTATCGCCAAGCGTCAGCGCCTGCAGCACGGCCAGCTCCTCGCCGACAACGCCTTGCTGCGCAAAGTACGTCAGCAGCGTTTTGCGAATGCTTTTGGGCGCTGTTTTCCATAGCGGCAGGTTATTGTGGCTAACCACCACGCAGCTGCCGGCGTCAATAAATGCAGCAGAAAAAACTCCGCGCTTGCGCAGGTAGCTGCCATAGTCAAACTCATACGGATTTTTTGCCGGAGGGTTAGCGTTAGGCTTGACCCGCGCCACCAGCTTATCGCCCAGCAGGGGCAGCGTACCCATGCTGTCGTTGCGCAGGTATAGCGTCATGCGCTCATTCACCTCGCGCCATACCTCCGCGCTGTCGCAGTAAGCCGTTACGGTAACATCCAGCTTGGTAAACTTTGGGGTTTGCGACGGGTCGCCGGCTACAATTGCCGCTACGTAGATATTTTCTCCAACCGGCAGCTCGCCCTCCAGCTTAACATTCTGCATGATGGCCACGCCAAAAAAGAACAGGAACAAATTCGCAAGCAACCCAAAGCACCACCGCCATGCGTAGGCTACTAAGCGGTAGTGCGCAAGCAGCATCAGCGCAAAAAAAGTCAGGCACAGCCACGCTGCACCCAACTTCAAAGGGAAAAGCTGCCCCTGAAAAATAATTCCGGCGCTCATAGGAAGCATCAGGCGCACAAACGGCGCGGTGCGAAATTTCTCAATAATCTCAGAGTTACGCACGTGGTGATTATTTTGAATTTGTTACGAAATTGCCATCCGCTCTACGGGTTACTGCACTCATGGCATTGGGAATGTTGCTCTGCTTTTAAATAATTCATACGCTTTTTTTTGTTTCTCGCGCTCTTCTTTCGATAAAGGCTGAACATTTTCCATTGCTTCGGTAAACCGTTTTGCATCTTCGCCCCATATAATCGGGGTGTCTTTAATCGGTCGCGCCATAATGTATTGTTTTATAAAGAATTAATTCTTTTTTTGAGGTGCTACAGCGTAAAAAGCCGGATTTTGCCTCCTTTATTTTACAGCGTACGCATAGTTTATTTACCCTGAGCAGGGCAAAAAAGTTGCGGCGTCAGCCTCATTCAAAATTCAAAATTCAAAATTTCCCCAACGTTTTAGTATCCGAAAATCTGCTCCTGCGTTAGCTTTTCCAGCGTTCCAAAGGTTTTCATTTTTTCAAAATCAACAGAATTTTCGTCGCCTAAAATGCAGTAGGTGTAGGGGAGATTTTTTACGTGCGTCTGCTGAAACGTTTTTACATCATCCAGCGTCATTGTGGGCACTTTGCTGAAGATGTCGTAGCGAATGTCGTAGCTCAGCTTCATTTTTTGCGCAGCGTCGTAAGCCCAGAGCACGCCGGCCTTGGTAATGCGCTCGGTGCGCAGGCGCTGAATAATGCCATCCTGCGCCAGCTTAAACGCCACCTCGGATTCGGGCATATCGTTCAGGATGGTGTTGAATACGGCCACGGCCTCGCCCATTTTATCGGTCTGCGATCCAATGTTAGCGCTCATGTAGGCCGACCTGTCCAAGCGGGAGGGCAGGGCGTACCTCGCCGAGGCGGAGTAAGCCAGGCCTCGCGCCTCGCGCAGCTCCTGAAAAACGATGGAGTTCATGCCGCCGCCAAAGTATTCGTTGTACAGCGTTACGATGGGCACCAGCGACTTGTCATACGCGCCCAGCTTCGATACCATGATAAGGTATATTTGCTTGGCGTCGTAGTGGGCAAAAAGCACCTTGCCGGCGGTGGTGGGCTGCTCTGTAAAAGGCGCCTCGGCAGGCAGCTTTTTCAGCGATTTTGGCGTCTTGTGGTGACTGTTCAGCACGGCAATAATATCGGCATCCTGCCTTGGCCCGTAGTAAAAAATCCGGTGCCGGTAGCCGGCAAGGTCATGAATTTTATCCACCAGCGCTTGAGGGTTAAGCTGCTTGAGATCCTCCTCCGAAAGTATGTTGGTGGCGGGCGAAAACTTTCCGTAAACGCCGTAGCTGTACAGCCGGCTAAAGTTGGCGGATTGGTTCAGCTTGGCGTTGGCGCGCGACTTCAGCATGTCGTCAACAAGGTTGGCGTAGGCTTCTGCGTTCACCTGAGCATGGGCAAGCAGGTGCTCAAACAGCTCAAGCGAGGCAACCATGTTGCTGTTCAACCCGTTCAGGCTAACGTAAACCCGCTCGCTGGCCGAAGACACCGTAAACGAGGAGCCTTGCTTGTAAAATTCCTGCTTCAGCTGCGCGGCGGTGTACTTGTCCGTCCCCAAATACTCAAGGTACGAGGCCGCCAGCGGCAGCTCCTTATCGTGGTTTGCCCCCATATCGAAAACGTAAACCAGCTCAAACAGCTCGTTTTCGTCATTCTGCTTGTACAGCACCTCTACTCCCGTTTTTACTTTCAGCTTGCTCAAATCTTTTTTGAAGTTGAGAAAAACCGGCTCAATAGGCTTCACCTGCGTATTTTTTATCTGCGTCAGGAAGGCGCTTTCAGCGTCCCGATTGAGCTGCACGGGCGTAATTTCGGGCTTGTCTATCTTCTTTTCGTCGGGGTCTTTTCCGGTGCGCTTGTACACCACCACGTAGCAGTTGCCCAGCCGCTCGTTGGCAAATTTCACCAGCTGCTGCTTGGTTATTTTCTCCATCCGGTCAATTCTTTCCACCCTGTCCTTCCACGCTACGCCATCCGTGAACGAAGACACCAGCTGCATTGCGCGCCCGGCGTTGCTCTCCATTCGCTGAATGGTAGAAAGCCTGAAATCGGTAATTACAGCTTTTAGCAGCCAATCCTCAAACTCGCCGTTCTTGAGCTTTTCCAGCTGCTCAAAGAGCAAATCTTTTGCGTCGTCCAGCGTTTGCCCCTGCTTGGGTGTGCCCTGCAGGAGCAACGCCTGGCAGTCGGTCAGGCTTATAACCTGGCTCGTAGCGCGAAGCAGCTTTTGCTCCTGCGCAATGTTCAAATCTATCAGCCCTGCATGGCCGTTCATGAGCACCATGTCCAGCAGCATGAGCATGTCGGCGTCCTCGCTGGCGGCCCCGGCAAAGCGAAAGCCAACGGCAACGCTCTCGGCCTCCGGGCCGTAAACCGTTTTCTCCTTCATGGGCATAATCATGCTTTCTCCCGATGTTTGCAGCGGCTCCACTTCCTTCGGCTTCAGCGCTCCAAAGTAGCGGTCAACGATGGCAATGGCCGTATCGCAGTCAAAATCGCCCGACATGCAGACGGCCATGTTGTTGGGCACGTAGTACTTTTCGAGGTGCTTCTTAATGTTGGTGATGGACGGATTTTTCAGGTGATCCTGCGTTCCCAGAATTGTCTGCGTTCCGTAGGGGTGGTGCGGGAAAAGCCCGGCAAGCATGGTTTCATATACCTTGCGGGCATCGTTGGTGAGCGAGCGGTTTTTCTCCTCGTACACCGTCTCGAGCTCCGTATGAAACAGCCGGATTACGGGGTTGGTAAACCGCTCAACCTGAATTTTTGCCCAATTCTCAATTTGGTTTGCGGGGATATTTTCCTGATAAACCGTAGCGTCGTTCGAGGTGAAGGCGTTGGTGCCGCTTGCGCCAATGGCCGACATGAGCTTATCGTACTCGTTGGCAATGGCGTACTGCGCCGCCAAGCCCGACACGCTGTCTATCGCATGGTAGATTGCCTTACGCTGCAGCTCGTCGGTAGTAGTGCGGTACACCTCGTAGCGGCGCTCAATATCGTCAAGCAGCGGCTTTTCCTTGGCGTAGTCCGACGTGCCAAAGCTCGACGTCCCCTTAAAGAGAATGTGCTCAAGGTAGTGGGATAAGCCTGTGGTTTCGGGCGGGTCATTTTTTCCGCCCACGCGCACGGCTATGTAGGTTTGCACCCGCGGCTCGTCGGCGTACGCGGTAAGGTAAACCTTTAACCCGTTGTTGAGCGTGTAGATACGCGCCTTGTAGGGGTCATTCGGTACGGTATCGTAGCGGTACTCTTTGCCGGACACGGAAAGCGCCGCTACTAAAAACGACAAGGCTAAGAAGCTTCTTTTCATTTGTTTATCTTTTTTGTTTTAAATTTACTTGTAGCACCCAAAATTCTTTTCACGCCGCCGCGTACAGTAAGCTCTGCGCAGCCTGCCTGCAACATTTTCTGCACAGCAAAAGAAATTTAACCACAAAGATAATCATTTTTTTCATTGCCAGCCAACCATAGCTGAATTTTATGAAATTTACATTCGAGTTTATATTCAACAGTTGATGGCCTTTCAAACCAGATGATAAAGCAATTTCGATAACCATTATAAAATTTGTAAGACATTGAATATAAACTTTCATACAACTAAATCGTAAACGATTATTTATCAGTTGTTTGCAATTTGGCATTTAACGCTGTTTAATGGGGGACTCATTACCTCATTGACCTTATTTTTCAACCATAAACCTATATTGACGAGATGTTGCTCACTCGCCAAGTGCTTACTTTCGCGAATCTTTTACTCGTGTCAATAGCACCTCAAAAAAAGATTTAGCCATTTTTTTAGGGCAAACCTCTTTCGTAATCTGCAAACAATTGCTACTTTTGTATGCTCTATGCGCACAAATTTTTTTACGCCGAATTAATACAAAGCTGTAAGAACGTACTAAGAGATGCGAAATAAACAAGATATAGCAGTTTTATGATGTGTGGCAAAGGGTGTAATTCAAATTGTCGCTTTTGCTCATTCCGTAGGAATGAATCGCTCGGTAGAAAAAGGCAACG
>JAISAC010000129.1 GCA_031266935.1 Prevotellaceae bacterium | reverse complement strand
TCGCCGTTTATTGGAGTTGTTTTAGCCGGAGAGTTTACGGAGAGCGCTCTTACACAGCTTAAATCCTGTGGATTCAATGTCTTGTTCTTCCACTATAAGGAAGTTATCAGTGCATTTTCAAAATATGGAATTGACATTGCGTTTGATGAACAAACTGCCGAAGTTGACTTTAAATCAAAAATTGATAACTGGGCTAATCTCCCCAATAAAGAAGATGTTGCTAAAGAATTGCTGGCAATCAATAAGACATCTGTTGATGAATTTCTTGAAGTCCTTTCGTCAGCCGTTGCCCGCTTCATTGAACGGATTACTATTTTACCGTTGCATGGAAAGAAATCCGTTGTCAACAATCTGCCGGAGGCTATTGATTTTATAGAAAAATATGCGGAAAAAGCCAAGCTGCCGTTAGTCAAATACGAAATCATCATAAAGTATAACACGGGGGACAAAATTGAAGCAAGTTTCAAAGAGAAACAAGACTGCATCAGATTTCTGGAAACTTATTTATAAAATCGGAAAAGAGGTGGCAACTAATAATTTGAAACACAATTAATTCGACAAAGCAGCTGATAAAAAAAACCTTGGAGCGTATTTCAAATTGCGGCGCGGCAGCTTGAAATGCAGCATTTTCGCTGCGCCCGCTTGTAAATACAAAAAATTTCGCGTAAGTTTGCGCCTTGTTTATGCCGATTGAAGGTCAAATTTTAAATCCCCCAAAGTTAAAAAAATGGAAATATCACGACGTAGCTTTATCAAAACAGGCGCTGCCACCCTGGCCGGGCTGGCGGCAAGCGGCACCTTGCTTGCCCAGGGCGCAGCGGGCAAACAAGCCTCCAAGGCGGGCAGCGCCGCTGCACCTGCCGCCGCCGCCGCCGCCGCGCAAAAAGGTTTTAAGTCCAGAGCAGTTGACGCTGCCATTGCCGAGGTGAAAGCAAAAATCAAAGACCGGAAGCTGGCGGAGATGTTCGCGAAATGCTTCCCCAATACGCTCGACACCACCGTAACCTACAGGGTGATTAACGGTAAGCCCGACACTTTTGTTATCACCGGCGACATACACGCCCTGTGGCTACGCGACTCCTCGGCGCAGGTGTGGCCCTACCTGCCGCTGGTCAACCGGGACGACGATCTCAAGGCTATGGTCAACGGCCTGATTCGCCGGCAGGCGGCATGTGTATGCATTGACCCCTACGCCAACGCATTCAACGACGGCCCCACCGGCGGCGAGTGGCAAAAGGATTTGACCAGCATGAAGCCCGAGCTGCACGAGCGAAAGTGGGAGGTAGATTCGCTCTGCTACACCGTCCGCCTGGCCTACGGCTACTGGAAAGCTACCGGCGACACATCGGCGTTTGACGGGCAGTGGCAAAAGGCAACGCACCTCATCTACCAAACGTTTGTGGAGCAGCAGCGCAAAAAAGATAAAGGCCCGTACAACTTTCAGCGCGTTACCGAGCGGCAGCTCGATACGCTGTCCAACGACGGGTGGGGAAACCCCGTAAACCCTGTGGGGCTAATCGTTTCCTCATTCCGCCCCTCCGACGACGCCACTACCCTTGGATTTCTTGTCCCCTCCAACCTCTTTGCCATCCTGTCGCTACGCCAGCTCGCCGAGATTTACAGCGCAGCGATGGGCGACAGGGATTTTGCCGCAAAGTGCGAGGCGCTGGCCAACGAGGTGGAGACGGCCATCAGGAAGTACGCCATTGTGGAGCGCGCCGGGTACGGAAAAGTTTACGCCTACGAGGTGGACGGCTTCGGCAACTACCTCTGCATGGACGACGCCAACATACCCAGCCTGCTATCGCTGCCCTACTTAGGCTACTGCTCGCCAACCGACCCCGTGTACCAAAATACCCGCCGCTTGATATGGAGCAAGGACAACCCCTACTTTTTTGCAGGCACCGCGGGCGAGGGCATCGGCGGCCCGCATATCGGCTACGACTACATTTGGCCTATGAGCATCACCATGCGCGCCCTGACCAGCACCAGCGACGACGAAATACGCCGCTGCGTCAAAACCCTGCGCGATACCGACGGCGGAACGGGCTTTATGCACGAATCTTTCCATAAGGACAACGCCGACAAGTTTACCCGAAAATGGTTTGCCTGGGCCAACACGCTGTTTGGCGAGCTGATAGCCAAGCTGGTGAACGAGGGAAAAGCAAACCTGCTCCTCTAACGCGCCAAAAAATTCAAGGAAAAAATACCTGCAAAACTATGGTTAAAACTTATGGTTAAGTATAAGCGAATCCTCCTGAAGCTGAGCGGCGAAGCCCTGATGGGCAACGCCGCCTACGGCATCAGCCCCGACGTGCTCAACGCGTACGCCGAGCAAATAAAGGAAGTGGTAGATATGGGCGTACAGGTAGGCGTGGTTATTGGCGGCGGCAACATCTTTCGCGGGCTAAGCGGCGTTGATAAAGGTTTTGACCGCGTAAAGGGCGACCAAATGGGTATGCTGGCAACCGTCATCAACAGCATCGGCTTGCAGTGCGCCCTTGAAGGGAAAGGCGGCAAGGCGCGGACGTTTACCTCCGTGTTCATGGAGCCTGTGGGCGAAAGCTTCTCAAAAAGCAAGGCGCTGAGCTGCATGGAGCGCGGCTACGTGGCCATCATTGGCGGCGGCACGGGCAACCCGTTCTTCACCACCGACAGCGCCTCGGCGCTGCGCGCCATTGAGCTTGAGGCCGACCTGCTGCTCAAGGGAACCCGCGTGGACGGGGTATACACCGCCGACCCCGAAAAGGATAAAGCGGCCACCAAATTTGACCGCATAACCTACGACGAGGCTTACTCCAAAGGATTGAAAATTATGGATTTGGCTGCATTTGCCCTGTGCAAGGATAACGCTATGCCCATCATGGTTTTTGACATGAACAGGGTGGGCAACCTGAAAAAAATTGTGCTGGGCGAAAACGTCGGTACGCTGATACACCGTTAGCTACCACATGCTTAAATCGTTATGCTTAAATCGTTTTTTGCGCCGAATAACGTTGAGGCCGGCTGCGACGAGGCGGGGAGAGGGTGCCTGGCAGGGCCTGTGTTTGCGGCAGCAGTAGTGCTGCCGCATGGTTTTTTTCATCCGCTGCTCAACGATTCCAAGCAGGTAAAGCCGAAGGACAGGGAGGAGCTTCGGAGGTACATTGAGCAGCACGCCACGGCGTGGGCTGTGGCGCAGGTAAGCAGCAGCGAAATTGACGAGGGCAACATTCTCAAGGCCTCGTTTCTGGCCATGCACAGGGCTATTGCGCAGCTGAAAAATCCGCCGGAGCTGCTGCTGATTGACGGCAACCGCTTTGCGCCCTACCCCCACATCCCCCACCGCTGCATTGTGCAAGGCGACGCCACGTACGCCAGCATTGCCGCGGCCTCCATCCTTGCCAAAACCTACCGCGACGCCTTCATGGACGAGCTGGACAAAGAATTTCCGCAGTACGCATGGCGCGAAAACAAGGGCTACCCCACGCCAAAACACCGCGCGGCCATTGCCCTGCACGGCAGCACACCTTTTCACCGCAAAAGCTTTAGCCTGCTGGACGGAGAGGCCGGACAGACAAGCCTGTTCTGACTTCTGCCAACATTGTTCTCTATAAGAGACATGACGAACAACAAATAATGAACGTAAATTTAAAAAATTGTACCCTAATTCTTGACACCCTACCCTACAGGACACCAAAAAAACTCTTACAACTTAGGAATAAGAAATAAATAACAGATAACGGATATAAAAGTGTCGTCTCTGCGGGACTGTCCGGACAAGCGAGCATCCGCGCATCTCCGCTCCGTATGCTAAAGCATACGGTTAATAAAGTGTCGTCTCTGCGGGACTGTCCGGACAAGCGAGCATCCGCGCATCTCCGCTCCGTATGCTAAAGCATACGGTTAATAAAGTGTCGTCCCTGCGGGACTGTCCGGACAAGCGAGCATCCGCGCATCTCCGCTCCGTATGCTAAAGCATACGGTTAATAAAGTGTCGTCCCTGCGGGACTGCTCGTCGTAGAGACG
>JAISAC010000107.1 GCA_031266935.1 Prevotellaceae bacterium | reverse complement strand
GTAGACGCTCAATCCGCACAGCTGCGGGCAGGTATCCGCCGACCATGCCGGCGCGTCGAGGTACACCACAAGGTTTACATCCGGTGGTATGGATGCCTGTAGCATTTCCTCAATGTCGGTCAGCGCGTTTCGGTACAGGTTGTTGTCTGCTGCCATGTAAACCAGCACGGTGCGCTGGGATAACGATGGCTCCTGAACTTCCTCTCTTCCGGAGCAGGAAAGGAAAATCAATATGCAGAGCATATTTACTGTAACGTATCGGCGCATAAGCTAAAATTCAAATCCAACCTGCAAAAATATCAATTTAGCGTGATGCTCCCCAACCAAAAAGCATCAGGATAGCCTCCGTGAGCCAAAATCGCCTTCGATTTTGCTGTCGCTGTGCCACCTCTTTTTCGCCCTGTGGCAGGGTGGAGGCAAAGGTATATTCAAAGCAAAAGCCGACGTACAGCCCGTGGTTAAAGCGCTTTTCGTAACCCAATGTGGCGCCGCTGCCATCGCCCCATGCGTAGGCGTAGTCCATAAAGTGGTAGCTGAGCGAGGTGTTGAGCGACCAGCCGCTGCTGTGCTGCCACACCCTGTAGCCAACGCCTGCCTTTGCTATGAAGCCTTCGATAACATCCCCCATGCTAAGCAGCAACCCGGCATTAACGCCGGCAAACAGGCGGGGTGTAACGTCGTACTGCGTGGTAAGGCTCAGGGCAATGGCGGAGACATCAACGTTGTAGTAGCCCATGCCGGACAGGCTGCCTCCCAGCTCGAATTTCGGGGTAATGTAGTAGCCAGCCCTAACGTTCATCTCGGCCATTTGCATTGCGCCGGCGCGGTTGCTGCGGTAGACGTCGCCCTTGTCCCACAGCGTCCATGCATGCCCACCGCCGCCGCTTACCGCAAAAGATTTACGGTATTGAGCAAACGCCTCCACCCGAAGCAGGGGCAAAATGGCAAGAAAAATAAGTAATCTTTTCATAATTAGTCAAATATTCTTTTTACGTCAAACGTATAGCCCACCCGCAAAAGAATAGCATGCTTTGCTCGCTTATCGGAGAGTTGATCGTTCGAGACACCATTAAAAAAATTAATGGATAAGCCATACCGGAACAGGTGATACCCAAGCGCAACGTACAGCGATTGCCGCTCGCTGTGCGCTATCCTGTAGCCAACGCCGGCGTTGGCTACAAAACCGGATACATAGCCGACGCTGTAATCGGCAAGCCAGGTGCTCAAGAAGTCGTTGGAGGACGTTTCTGCGCTCAGCGGGAAGCCGACGTCGGCATAAGCAAACAGGCGCGGGATGCGGCTGAAATCGTACTGCAAGCCCGCAAACACGGGCACCGTGGTAATGTTGTAATTGCTGTACGGCGTGACGCCAACCCCTGCCGCAAGGGATACCTCGTCGGTAACGTAGTAGCGGAGCTTGAAGTGAAAGATGGCCATGTACATCTTATCGCCACCGCTCACGAGGTTGTACTTGCCTTTATCGGCAAGCGTCCAGCCGTAGCCAAGTTCAAGGTTTGACCATGTAGCTCCGCTGCTCCGGGCAAGCGTAAAGTGGTGCGCCATACATAAAATTCCGAACGCAGCCAATAATTTTTTCATTTTGAGTTACAATCAAAGTCTTGTTAAAAATAAGACAGCATTTGCTACTGTACAACAAATATAGAACGAAAATATTTTTATGTGAATATCGCGCATTTTTGCACACCCCACCCTACGAGACGGCGCAAGCATCTCTTGATTCAAAGCAGCAATGCTTTGAAGAGTTAAGACGAGCATTTTGGGATTAGCAGCGGCTCATTCCCTGTACGCTTCAACGGTACTGAGGACAGGGCAGGCCAGCGCATGTGAAATATTTATCCGGAGCTTTCCGGTGGTGGTGGCGGGAACGCGCAGGATGCGCTTGTAGCCAATGGTGGTAGCGGTAGCCAGCAGCTTCCACGAAGTTGAGGTGTTGTCCCAATACTCCACGTTAAAGCTTGCCACCCGCTGCCCCAGCGGGATGTACTCCTGCAACAGCAGCAGGTTAAAGGTTTGCGCCTGCGGAAATTCAAATTCGAGGGTGGCGGCGGTTACCGAGTCGTCGGTAGCCCAATAGGTATCGAAGTTGCTGTCTAATACGTGCGCAGCGCCGAATGTCGGGGAGGCGCCCCTGACGGCGCTTGCGGTTACCGTTGCGCCGTGCAGCAGGTTTGCGCTGAAAACAGCATCCAGCGTTGCCCGCAGCTCCATGAGGCGAGCAGAGTCGTTGGGGTGAATACGCCCCGCTCTGTCGGGCGGCACGTTCAGCAGGAGGTTGCTGTTACGCCCTACGGACGCATAGTAAATATCCAGCAGGTGGTCGAGCGATTTTACCTTGTCGTCGGTAGCGGAACTGTAAAACCACCCCGGACGGATGGACACATCCGCTTCGCCGGGCGCCCATGCTACCCCAAATACGTTTCCCGAATTGAGGGTATCTACAGCAGGCCCCCTCCCCGGCTCAAAGCCGGCGGTGTCGAGGCGCGACCAGCAGGTCTCGCCGGCGCGGCCATCTTCGTTCCCTATCCAGCGGCAACCCGGGCCAACATCGCTGAAAATAACGGCGTGTGGCTGGTTGTCATAGACGGTACGGTTGAATAAGCACCAATCGTAGGCTTGCCTTTTACCGTTTTCGCCTTCGCCGTTAGCGCCGTCAAACCACTGCTCGAATACATCGCCGTAGCCCGACAGCACTTCCGTGAGCATATCGGCAAAAACGCGGTTGTATCCGGGCGTTCCGTAGGCCGGATGGTTTCGGTCCCACGGCGAGAGGTACACGCCAAACTTTAGCCCGGCCTCCCTGCAAGCCTCCGAGAGCTCCCGCAGCACATCGCCGCGGCCGTCCTTCCACGCGCTTTCGCGCACCGTGTGGGTGCTGTACTTGCTGGGCCACAAGCAAAATCCATCGTGGTGCTTGGCCGTGATGATAATGCCTTTCATGCCGGCCTTTTTTGCTGTTGCTGCCCACTGGCGGCAGTCTAAGCCGGTGGGGTTAAACACGCGCGGGTCTTCCTTCCCGTCGCCCCACTCGAGGTCGGTAAACGTATTGGGGCCAAAGTGGACAAACATGCAGTACTCCAGCTGCTGCCACTTCAGCTGGTCGGCAGAGGGAACAACGCCGTACGGAGCAGGCGGCGCCACAAGCTGCCGGCAGGACAGGCACAAAACGCCGGCTGCCAGCGCGAAAAAAGTAATTGATAAATGCTTCATGTGATTTTTTTTTCCTGTAAATATACGGAAAATCTAAAACAGTAAGCTGCTAAAAATTCTTAACTCGAAGAAGTAATCCCCAATTATTGCTTCCTTTTTAAGAGATGCGAAATAAACAAGATATAGCAGTTTTATGATGTGTGGCAAAGGGTGTAATTCAAATTGTCGCTTTTGCTCATTCCGTAGGAATGAATCGCTCGGTAGAAAAAAGCAACGTTCCGGTGGTT
>JAISAC010000106.1 GCA_031266935.1 Prevotellaceae bacterium | reverse complement strand
CACACACACACACACACACACACACACACACACACACACACACACACACACACACACACACACACACACACACACACACACACACACACACACACACACACACACAGAATATAATAACTTACGTGCAACAAACTTTTTCAGTTCCGGCGTCGTTGCAGCATTTCTACTTTTTTGTAATGCTGCGGTGCTTCTTATTGCACCTGCCGAAAATCAGCGGTTGGAAAACGGCTTGTCCACCCGCCATTCTTGCCAGCCGCACTTAATTCGAATGTAAAACGTTATGAGACTCCTGAACCTATACATCTGTTTTTTCCTGCTATTCGCGGCTCAGGCAGCAGTAGCCAAAAAAAGCGTTGTGCAGCTTTCGGGAGTGGTTACCGCCGCCAACCGCCAGCCGGTGGAGTACGCTTCTGTGCGCCTCAAGAATACCCGATACGGAGACCTTGCCGACGATAAGGGCGCGTACCGGCTCTCGGCGCCTGCCGGAGAGTACGTTTTGGTGGTGAGCGCCGTGGGGTACAGAACCGTAGAGCAGCCCCTGTCGCTGCGCGGCGAGCAGGCGCTGAGCGTTGCGATGAAGCCCGACGAAAAGGACTTGGACGAGGTGGTCGTCGTTGGGAAAACCTCCGTGCGGCAGGTCAACGAGTCGGCGTTCAACGTGGTGGCCATCGACGCCAAGCCGCTGCACAACACCTCCATGAGCCTCACCCACGCGCTCGACAGGGTGTCGGGCGTGAAGATACGCGAAACGGGCGGCGTGGGATCCCGTACGCAAATCTCCCTCAACGGATTTAGCGGGCGCCACATCAAAGTATTTATGGACGGCATCCCGATGGAGGGCATGGGGTCGTCGTTCCAGCTGAACAACATCCCCGTCAACCTCGCCGACAGGATTGAGGTATATAAGGGCGTTGTGCCGATAGAGCTGGGGGCCGATGCGCTGGGCGGCGCCATCAACATCGTTACCCGCCGGCAGCGGAGCACCTACGTGGACGCTTCGTACGCCTACGGGTCGTTCAATACCCACAAGTCCAACCTCAGCGTTGGGCACACGACAAAAAGCGGGCTTTTTTTCCAAATCAACGCCTACCAGAATTACTCCGACAACAGCTACAGGATAAAAACCAAGCTGCTCGACCTGAATACCAACAGCTACTCGCCGGACGAGCGCTGGTTCCGGCGGTTTCACGACAGCTACCGCAACGAGGCGCTGGCGGCCAGGGTGGGCGTTGTGCGCAAGCCCTGGGCAGACCGCCTGACGCTGGGCGTTACGCTAAGCCATGAGAAGGCCGATATCCAAAACGCCAACCTGATGCAGATTGTTTACGGCGGGCGCGAGCGGAGCGCCGGAAGCGTCATCCCCTCGCTCAGCTACGAAAAGCGCAACCTGATGACGCCGAATTTGAACCTGCTGCTGACGGCCACCTACAGCCGCTCCCGCAACAGCAGCACGGATACGCTGCCGCGACAGTACAGCTGGAGCGGCGAGTACAGGGAGAAGCGGAGCAAGGGCGAGGGGCAGTACTCCATGAGCGAGTACGATAACGAAACTTTCTACGCAACCGCCAACCTCCGCTACCGGATTGCCAGCAGGCACAGCTTTACGCTGAACAACCTGCTCAGCGACTACAGCCGCAAAGCGACAGACGCCGCCGCCAACGCCGAAAACAGCACCGCCGCCACCTTCATGCGGCGGACAAACGTCAAGAATATAGCGGGGCTGTCGTACAGGTTTAGCCCGTCCGGTCGCTGGAACGCCTCGGCTTTTGCCAAGCGCTACGATGTGCTGGTGCGGGGGCCGGTGAACGTTTCGACTACCACCACCGCCGCCTACGAGGAGCAGGAGAAGCCTTTCTCCACCACCGGCTACGGAGTCACCGCAACCTGCTACCTGCCGGCTTCGCTTCAGCTCAAGGCTTCGCTCGAAAAATCGTACCGCCTGCCCTCGGAGAATGAGCTGTTTGGCGACGAGTCGCTGGAAACCGGCGACGCCAGCTTAAAACCCGAAAACAGCTATAACCTCAACATCAACATCAGCAGCAACCAAACTCTGGGCAGGGCGCACGCCGTTTACTTCGACCTCGGGCTGATTTACCGCGATACGAGAGACTACATCCGCCGGCAGATAGAGCAGCGCTACGGCGGGGCGTACTACACCAACCACGGGAAGGTGCGCAACCTTGGCTTCGACGTTGAGGCAAGGTACTTTTACGGGAGAGCGTTTTCCGCAGGCGGAAACTTCACCTTTCAGGACATACGGAACATGGAGCGCTACGCCGTGGGCGGACGGGAGCTGATTTACTACAAAGACCGCATGCCGAACGTGCCGTACCTGTTTGGGAACGTGGACGCAAGCTACCACCTCAACGGCCTCTTTGCAGCGGGCAACGTCCTGTCGGTGGGGTACAACATGCGCTACATTCACGCCTTTTTCCGCAGCTGGGAGAGCGAGGGCGGCAACGTCGTCATCCCCGGACAGCTTTCGCACGACGTAACCCTGACCTTCTCGCTACGCAACGGAAGGTACCACATCGCTACGGAAGTCCGAAACCTTACGGACGAGCTGCTGTACGACAACTATAGCCTGCAAAAGCCGGGGCGAAGCTTCCTGATCAAGCTCAGGTATTTTTTCTTTAAGCAATAAATAAGGGATGCGAAATAAACAAGATATAGTAGTTTTATGATGTATGGCAAACAATATGTTGAATGATGCGTATTCGGCAATCCGTCAGGATTGCATCGCTCGGTAGCCGGCGCATCGCACGTAGCTCTCACGCATCCCGTTAGGGATGCATCCCTAACGGGATGCGCGAGAGATGTCACGGCATGTTTTTTCTACCGAGCGACGCATCCCACTGGGATGCAAAGACGACATGGAACATTTATATATTATTTATTTTTTATCCCTAAACAAAAAAAACAATAATAATAACAACAACAAATAAATAAACAGGCAAACAAGTATTATTAACCAACTAAATTTTTTAAGCATTATGAAAACCAACATGAAAAGAGCAACAATTATCGGGTGCAGCGTGTGCATGACCCTCTCCCTTGCCTCGTGCAGCGGCAAGGACGACAACGAGCAGGAAACGTCCAAAGGAGCATTTTTCCTTTCCGTCAGGGGCGAAACGGCGGAGTACGTTCTGCAGACGGACAATCTGGAAGCCGGCAGCCTGCCGATTACCGCCAACAACGGAGAGCTTGAGCAAAGCGGATATACGTGGATATTCAACGACAACCCATCGGTAGCCGTTGGGCTAATCTACCAGCAGGGCGACCCTGGAATTGGCCTGGGATTCACCACTGACGCCGGCGGTACGCTACAGCGGTCCGGACAGTTTCAGATTTCGTCGCGGTTTACCTCCTACGGCTTTTTCGACAGGTACGCCCTGACCAGCGTTGGCGGGGTAGCGCTTGCCGAAGGAGGCGACAACGGGGTTACGTTTAACTTTATCGACCTGAAAAACGGATTCTCCCTGCTGGAAAAAACCATCCCTACGCTCAACATCACCGGCAACGGCGAGCAGGCAACCTTCTCCGGCGTTGTGGATATGGGCAACGGCGAGTTCCTGACAGGCTTGGTGGTTTCGCAGCCCAGAGACCCTAACGCAACGGGAGGCGCAAGCTCCGGGACAATAACCTACCCCGACAGCGTGTGGGTGGCCGCCTTCGATGCCGACCTGAAGCTGAAGCGGATTTACAGGGACAACCGCCTGAGCTACTCCTCCGGACGCTACAGGTCGCAGTACTACTCGCAGATAGGCAAGGCCGACGACGGCAGCACGTACGTCTTCTCCGGCTCATACGAAAGCACGACGACAAAGCCTTGCGGCGCTTTGAGGATTAACAGCGGCGCCACCGCCTTCGACCCGTCGTACTACTTCAACATTGAGGAAAAAACCGGAGGCTACCGCTTCCGAAAAGTTTGGCACATCGCCGGCAGCTACTTCATGCTTGAGCTGTACAACGACGACAAAGCAACGCCGATTACCGTCAACAGCGCCGCCACGCAGTACGGCATTGTGGACGTGGCGGCCAAAACATTCAGCTGGGTAACCGGTATTCCCGGCAAAACCGAGATTACCGGCACGGGCTTGCCCATGGCCTACGGCGGAAAGATGTACTTCCCCATCGTCGTTGCCGACGCCGACCCTGCCGTTTACATCATCGACCCGGCAACCGCCGCAGGAACAAAGGGGCTAAGCGTAGCCGGCGCGGCAAGCATCAGCGCGGTAGGACGGCTTACCTATTGAAAATTAGGAATTAAGAATTACGAATAAAATTGCACACGAATAAACGTAGGTAAAACAGAATCCCTAACTCGTAATTCCTAATTCGTAATTCCTAATTCCTAAAAGTGCGTACAAATGAAAAAAATCTTTTACCTGATACACCTGTGGCTTTCGGTGCCATTTGGGTTGATTATTGCCGTGATATGCTTTTCGGGCGCGGCGCTGGTGTTCGAGCCTGAAATCATGAGGCTGTGCTATCCCGCTCGCTACTATGCAGAGAAGGTGGCGGACAAGCCGCTTCCGCTGGAGCAGCTGATAGCGGGCGTTAACCGGCAGCTGCCCGATACCGCGCCGATAGCCAACGTGCAGGTCCCGGCGTCGCCGGCAGAAAACTACCGGATGGGGTTTCCCGGGCGCGGCGCGCCGCCGCTGTACGTTGACCCCTACACGGGCGCCATCTGCGACCGCTCGGCCGGGCAGGGCAGTTTCTTTGCCGTCATGCGGCGGCTGCACCGCTGGCTGCTGGACGACTTCAAGTACGGCGAGGGCGCTTCTGCCGGCAAAGTCATAGTGGGCGTCAGCACGCTGATGTTCGTATTCATCATCATCGCCGGCATCGCTATCTGGATACCCAAAAGCAGAAAGGGCCTGCGGGCAAACCTGAGCATCAAGCTGCGCTTTGGGTGGAAGCGCTTGTGGCGCGACCTGCACGTAGCCCTGGGCATTTACGCCGCGCTCATCCTGCTGGCGCTGGCGCTCACGGGGCTGACGTGGTCATTCGGCTGGTATCGCAGCGGATTTTACCGCGTTTTTGGCGCAGCGCCGCCGCAAATGGCCGCCCACGGCAACGCCTCTCCGCCACAGCAGCAGAGTAGAGGAGAAGTAAACGGAGGAGGAGTGGGTAGAAGTGAGGGCGGTAGTTCGGGTAGAAGAGGCGATACAAGTGGAAGAGGCGATACAAGTGGAAGAGGGGGAGCAGGCAGAGGAGGAGCGGGTAGAGGCAATAGTGAAAATTCGGGCAGAGGCGAGCGCCAAGGCGGCGAAAACCGTCGGGGTGGGCGGAGCGGCGAAAATCCCGCCGGCAGCCGCCAGCGCGGCAGCGTTGATTATAGCCAGTGGCAAGCCGTTCTCGACCGGCTGAAGGAGCAGCGCCCCAGCTTCAAAAGCCTGACAATCCAGGATGGGCAGGCGCTTGTATCGCTGTCGTCCACGGGCAACATCCGAGCGGCGGACGTCTATACCTTCGACGCGCAAACAGGCGATTTTACCGGCGCCAACCTCTACAAGGACGCCGACAGGACAAGAAAGCTGCGCGGCTGGATTTACTCCGTTCACGTGGGCAGCTGGGGCGGCATGGCCACGCGCATCCTCACGTTCCTGGCGGCGCTCTTCGGAGCCACGCTACCCCTGACGGGCTACTACCTGTGGATTAGCCGGTATGTACAGAGCAGGAAGAGGAAAAAACAAGAGAAATTTTAGCATTTTATATTCGACCGTTTATATTTAGGGACAAGAAATAAACAAGATATAGCAGTTTTATGATGTGTGGCAAAGGGTGTAATTCAAATTGTCGCTTTTGCTCATTCCGTAGGAATGAATCGCTCGGTAGAAAAAAGCAACGTTCCGGTGGTT
>JAISAC010000100.1 GCA_031266935.1 Prevotellaceae bacterium | reverse complement strand
ACCGGAACGTTGCTTTTTCTACCGAGCGATTCATTCCTACGGAATGAGCAAAAGCGACAATTTGAATTACACCCTTTGCCACACATCATAAAACTGCTATATCTTGTTTATTTCGCATCCCTAATTCAAAATCCCTAATTCAAAATCCCTAATTCAAAATTCAAAATCCCTAATTCAAAATTCAAAATTCAGAATTCAAAATTCTTAGTTCTTAGTTTTTAGTTTTTAGTTCTCTTACAGCCCCAGCTTTACGCCCAGCAGGATGGTTCTGGGTTGGGGGGCTACGCCGGTGTCGATGCCGTAGTACAGGGGGCTTTGCATTGCGCTGAACTCCGGGTCGTAGCCGAGGTAGCGGGTGAACGTTAGCAGGTTGTTTGCCGTTGCGTAAACCTGCAGGCCTTTTATCAAGCTCATGCGCAGGGGTATATCGTACGACAGGGAGAGGCTCTTGAGCCGGATGTACGACCCGTCCTCAATCCATCGGTCGGAGAACCGGGCGTTCCCCATGGGGTCTCCCCACACCGCGCGGGGGGTTGAGGTTACGTGCCCCTCCTTGCTCCAGCGGTTGTTGACGGCAACGGTTTGGTTTTCGGCGCCGGTCATAGACTCCACGCTTGCCCGCAGGGCGTTGTACACGTCGTTGCCGTAAGAGAACGTGAGCACGGCGTTTAGCGTAAGGCGCTTCCACTGCATCCTGCTGACAATGGAGCCAAAAAAGTCGGGGTTCGGGTCGCCTATTACCGCTCTATCCTGCTCGTTGATAACGTTGTCGGCGGCGTTGAGGTTCACAAACCGCACGTCTCCCGCCGCAAACGGCAGCTCCGAGCCATCGCCCCGTCTAATCTTCAGGCCGTCGGCGGCAGCTTCGGCGGAGGTAGCGTACACGCCGTTAGCCTTGTAGCCGTAAAAGAGGTTTATCGGGCTGCCCACTCGCGTAAGAATGGTGGCATCGCCTACCTCCGTGAGCTTTTCGTCGCCGGCTAAGGCGGTGAGCTCGTTGAGGTTGCGCGACAGGTTGAGGCCAACGTCCCACTTGAGCGCCGCGTTGACAATCCGTCCCTGAATCCCCAGCTCTACGCCCCTGTTCCTCAGCGCGCCGTCGTTCACCACGTACTCGCTAATGCCGTAGTAGTCCTTGCTCTGCATCCAGGTGAGCAGGTCGGATGTTTTATTTTGGTAGGCGTCCACGCTCAGGGTCAGGCGCTCGTTGAAGAGCGCCACGTCCAATCCGGCGTTGAGCTTGGCGGCGGCTTCCCACTTCAGGGCAGGGTTGGCAATATTTCCGCGCACTAATCCGTAGTATCCGAGCAGATTTTGCGAGGTGTAGGTTGCCCGCGCGGCGTAGTAGCCAACATCGTCGTTGCCGGAGAGGGAGTAGCTCACGCGGAGCTTGAGCAGGTCAACCCAGGCCGGCAGGCTGATGGCCTCCTCGGAGGATATTATCCACGCCCCGCTGAGCGAAGGGAAAACGCCAAACACGTTATCGAAGAGCTGCACCCCTCCCGTTGCCTCCTTTCCGAACCTCGACGAGCCGTCCAGCGCCACGTTGAGCGAAAGCAGGTAGCGCTTTTTGTAGGCGTACTCGCCGTTGAGGTAGAACGACGTCCACCTCCAGCTGTCGAGCATCCCCGATATGCCGGCCAGGTCGATATTTCCGTTGCCCAGCGACTGCATGTCGTCGCTCGTGGAGTTGTAGGCGTTAATGCGGTCGCTCTCCGCGCTGTTTGTCTGGTACCGCGCGCCGAGGTGGGCGGTGAGGCTGTGCGCGCCGGCAAACGTTTGGCGGTACCGCAGGCGGGCGTCGGTGTAGTACTGCAGGTAGCGCGCCACTAAGCCCTTCATTTCGTTGGTAACCACCCCCGAGTAGAGGGGGTCGTGGTTGAGGCCGTTTTTGGGCAAAAAGATGTTTTCGCGCGTTTTATCAAAGGTTACGCCAAAGGTGGCGTTCACGTCAACGTACTTTCCCAGCGCAAGGTTGAAGCCAATGTTTCCGAAAAACCTGTACGTCTTGCTCATCGACGATGTTTGCTCGTCCACCAGCGCCGTCGGGTTGCTCACGCCGGCAATGTCGTCCCGCTGCTCGTAGTTGGGCGTTTGAATGTTGCGCTCATTGTAGATGTAAGGCGACATGAACGGCGCTTTTACCAAGCTTACGTACAGAGGGTTAAAGTTGGGCGAAAATCCCTGCCAGGGTAGCAGACGGTCGCTGTACGACACGCCCATGTTGGTTTCCATTTTGAGAAACTTCAGCACGTTGACCTGCGAGTTGAACTGCGTGTTGTAGCGCGAAAAATCTGTATTCTTGATGTTTCCCTCGTGGTTGAGGTATCCCACCGAGAGGGCGTACATCGCAATCTCGTCTCCACCCTTGATGGACATGTAGTAGTTTTGGCTAATGCTGCTCGTAAAAATCTCCTTTTGCCAGTCGGTTTCCTGCCGGTAGCGGTAGTAGTCGGGGTTACCGTCTATGCCCCAGGACTCAACGACCGGCTTTTCGGAGCTGATATAGGGCAAGCTCTGAATCTCCTTCGACGACAACCCGCTGGTAGCCAGCATTTCGGTCAGGTAAGCCCTGTACTCTCGGGAGCTCATCATGGGGTATTGGTTCGAGGGTAAAAGGTTAAGCCCGCCGTAGGCGTAAAAATCTATCTTTGTAGCCTGCTCGCGCGCCTTTGCCGTTTCAATCAGAATAACCCCGTTGGCGCCCTTGCTGCCGTATATGGAGGTGGCGTCTTTGAGCACCGTAATCGCCTCAATATCCTTCACGTCAATGCCCGCCAAGGGCGTAATGCTGTTTCCGCTAATGAGCGAAGTGGCCAGGATGGAGTTTTCGTAGGGTATGCCATCCATAACTATCATAGGCTGGCTGCCGGCGTTGAGAGAGCCGAATCCTCTCAGGAACATGTTTCCGCCCGCACCCTGCACCCCGGAGCGCATGAGGGTGTTCACGCCAAGGCCTTCGTCCTGTATGAGGCTTTCGGTGGTAGCGGCAGCCTTTTTGTAGGTTTCCCTGCCGGCAATGGCGGTAACGGCGGCCGTTGCCGTAACCCAATCGTCGCTGCCAAACGGAGAGGGCACCTGCCGGTATATGGTTTTAAACGCCTCGTCGTGCAGCCATACGGTGAGCACCTCACCCCGCCGCACCCTTGCCTCCTTGTAGGCAAATCCGCTCATGCGCACCTGCACCACGGCGCCCGGCCCGACGTTCTCCAGCGCAAACTTCCCCGCATCGTCGGTAATGGCAGTGGCCACGCCGGGTACGGCTAACGATACCCCCGCCACGGGCAAGCGGCTCTCGGCGCTCATCACCACCCCCGTTACGGTAAAGCTGCTTTCGGCTCTGCTTTCGGCTCCGCCTCCCGCCGCCTGCTGGGCTGCTGCCCCCAGCGAGGAAAGAAAGAGCATGAAAAAAAGCGACAATTTTGTTCTCATAAACGATTTTAAATTTTATATGTTTTGGGTTCTATGTTTCAAATTTTAGTAAAAAACCTTATTTATCAAGGCAACCTTAGTAGCAAAAAAAAATGCAACAAAATGATTTCAAAACCTACTAAGGTTGCCCTTTTAAAGGCAAATAAGGTTTTTTATACGCGCAATTTCAATAAGGTAAATAAGGTTGAATGTGTGTGTTACCCTGTTTTTTTCTATTAAGGTTGCCCTTTTGAAGGCAAATAAGGTTTTTTACACGCGCAACCATTTGTCCTGCAACCTGCAATTCTTCAAAACCTTATTTTTCTGCTACTAAGGTTGCCCTTTTAAAGGCAAATAAGGTTTTTTACACGCGCAATTTCAATAAGGTAAATAAGGTTGAATGTGTGTGTTACCCTGTTTTTTCTATTAAGGTTGCCCTTCTGAAGACAAATAAGGTTTTTTATACGCGCACCCATTTACCCTACAACCTGCAATTCTTCAAAAACCTTATTTTCACAGGGCTACCTTAGTACAACTAAAATTCTTCAAAAACCTTATTTCCACCAGGCTACCTTAGTAGCACCAAGCACAGCCGCGATTTCAAAACCTTATTGACCTTATTTTTTTTGCTACTAAGGTTGCCTTGATAAATAAGGTTTTGCACAATTCAAAATTCATAATTCAATATTCAAAATATTCCTACTCTTCCGGCAGCTCGGGCACGAGCTTAATGTAGTCCAAAAAGAGCATGCCCTGGGCGCTTGCCGTTGTTGCGCGGGCGGTGTTGCAGAGCCAAAGCGTGAGCTCTCCGGCGTGGCTCACCCTCATGGTGTCGGCGCCCCGCGCCGTGGACTGAGCATTAAGTAGCTGCGGCGACTTGCTGTCCAGCGTTAGGCTCCACTTGCGCAGCTGCGTTTCCTTCCATACGCCGGCAGTATCAATGCCTGCAAAGCAGGTTTCGTCGCCTATGTAGTTGTTCTCTACGGCGTCGGCGTTTACCTTGTTGGCGCCTTTTGAGAGCTTCTTCCTGTCGGGAAAAGAGATGAAGAGCTTTTGCTCCAAGCGCATTCTCTGCTCGGGGTCGGAGTAGTGCTCCTCAATATCGTCGTAGGCCACGTAGTAAATTTTATAGCCCACCGAGTAAACATCCGCCTGGTACTCTATCCAAAAGTTATTCGTGTTGGCGCGGTACCTGTCCGACCACAGAAAGGTTTTGGAGATGGACACCCACTGCAAAACGCCGTACTGATTGGGCCTCCGTACCCTGTTGCTTTGCGTTACGCTGCCCGCCAGCATAACGTCCTTTGCCTCGCTTGCCCACAAAGGTTTATAGCGGGTAAACACGTACTGCGGGTCGGCGGCAGCGGTAAAGTTTTCGCCCTCTATAACCACCGGCTTTATTTTGTCGCGCAGCAGCACGTTGGCTTTACTCAGTATGTACACCCTCCCGTTGGATAGCTCGACCGAGCGGCTCACCGTAGCGCCGCCAAACCGCACGTTAACCCCAAAGATGTTGGTGATGAAATCGGCCTGAGCCGGGTTGTCTATTCGCCCGGGAAATGCCAAATCGCGGCATACGTGCAGGCTGGTCAGCAGCTCCGCTGCCTTATCGTCCGGCCGGCTAAAGTAGGGGCGGTACTTATCGTACAGGTCATAAAAACCGTTGTCTATCAGCACAACGTAGGTGAACTCCTGCGCCTCGTCGTTCAGGGGCACGGCCTCCAAAAAATCGTTAACGTCCACCCACACGGTATCGTAAACGGGCTGCCCCTGCGCATTTACGCCCTTGCGGACGCTTCGCGCCATATCCATCTCCCGCCTGTTCCAGTCGTTGATGTAGTCCACCTGCGAGTAGGCGCTGCGCAAGCCCCGAATGTACTCCCAGATGTTTTGGGTTACCTCAAAAATCTTATCCACCCCGTGCGCCACGCCGTTACTTGCCACGTTGTCGGGCAGCGCAATCCGTGCGCCGTTGAAGCTTTGGTTCTGGGCGTTGTAGCGGAGCATTTTGCCGTTGACAGTCTGTACGTAGCGCAGCGCGCTATCCGCCGCGAGCTTCTTTTCGTAGGCAATGTGGCTCGACACAATGGAGGCGAGCGCAGCCGTATCGTCCATTTTCACGCCCTCCCACGCGCTGTTGGCAGGTACAAATACCGTAAAGCTGTTCGCCTCGTTCAGCAGGCTATCGTATCCCGTTGCCGCCAGCGCGCGGTAGAAGCTGCTCCAGTCGGGATTTTCCCGTATGACGTCTAACAGGGTGAGGCTTACCCCCTTTTCGGTGGTTTGCGCGTGCTCGTCCCAGCGGTCGTCTTGGCAGGCCAAGCACAGCAGCCCCAAAGCGCCGGCGCAGGCAGCAAAGTGTAAGTATCGTTTCATGCTTTTCATGGTTTTTTTATTTACGCTAAAAAAATTCATCAATGGTCATCGTTATCCGTTGAGCAGGCTTTGTCTTTTGGCCAAATTTCCTCGCAGGGCGTTCCCCTGTATATCGCGTTGCCCATCATATCAAATCGCGGCCATAGCTGGTCGTCGTTAACGGGGATAAACTGTATCATGTCCAAAAACATATCGGTATTTCGGCCTCGGTCTATCACGTCGCAGCGCAGCGTGTGCCGTCCTGTTGACTTCACCTCAATAACGCCCCAGAGCCGGGCGTTGAGCTCGCCTCTCCTTTCCTTCGCCATGTATCGCTTCATTCCGGCGCCCTCGAGGGTAGCCGCCGCCGTTTCGGTATCGTAGTACTCCGAAAAGTTGACCACACCCAGCGGCTGATCGTCCTGCCCGTCCTGCATTAGCGTAGCCCGTACGCGGCAGGTGGTAACGTCGGCGCGCCGGAAGCATACCCACACCTTGTAAATCCCCTCGGTGAGCAGGGGCAAGGTGAAGTCCACCCTCGCAAGCCTGTACCAGCGGATGGTGAGGTAGTCACGGTTGACCACCTGCCAGTTGTTGGAGTAGGCGCTCTGAAAGCCGTAGCCAAACTCGCCGTAGGAGCTCATGCCGGAGGCAAGGGTCATTTTTATCTCCGAGTAGGTTTGCGCTACGTCCCAGGGTATGCCGAATCCCGATTTTCTAAACCGGCTGTCCTTCAGTATTTCGGGCTGCTCGGCAACGTCCCAGAACACCGCCTGCGGCCCTCTCGTCTGGGGGCCTACGTAGCCATCCACCTCCAGCAGCACCCCGTTGTAGCAGCTCAAATCGGTATATTCGGAGTTTTTGCTGACGGGTATTCCCCGCTCGTAAATGTCTTTGTTGATATACTCGTTCACCAGCAGGCTATCTCCCTTCACCTTAAAGGTAAGCGCCTGGTTGGGCGCCAGCGACTGCAGGGCGCTTGCGTTGGACAAATCCACCACGTAGAACAGCCCTCTCAGGCAGTGGTAGGCGGCAAAATACCACAGCAGCTCGCTGTCGCCCGTAACGGAGGGCAGGGCTTTGCGCAGGTACCTCGCCAAGCTGTCCGCATCGGGGATACCCCGCTCCAGAAAGGCGGCGTTGCTCTGCACCAGCACGCTGTACCACGCGCTGTCGGCCTTGTTGCTGAGCGAGTCAATCCAGCCCGTAACCCTCATAATCTCCTTAAAGATGGAGTACTCGCCGTCGGGCAGCCCCGCAATTCGCTCCCCGCAGGTCTCCGGAGGCGGTATCAGCACGCAGTCTATCTTATGGATATAGCCGTTGGCGGCCTGAATATCCCGCTGCACGATTTTTGCCTGCCGGTTGACCTGAATTACGATGCTGCCGTTGTCGTTGACCGTTCTGGTGGTCAGGTATTTTGCGAGCATCGTGGCCAGCGGAAGCCTGCCGTTGACAAAGTCGGTTGAGGCAAACGCCACCTGATCCTCAAACTCGTGGCGCACCACGTGGTACTTGACAATCTGCGCGCACTCCTCCACCGGAAGCTCCGCCACGGACGGCACCCCGGCAGCCTGCAGGTAGGCGCTCACCGCCTCGTTCGACGGCACAAAGCAGGTGTAGATGCCGTAAGCGTGGAGCATGTCCCGAAAATTTGCCCTGTCGGCTATTTCCAGAAATGCTGACATTGACTGCTCTTCCTCCTGCATGATGTACTCGTCAATCATCACCGCGTCGGAGGTGAGGAAGGTTTTTCCGTACATATCGTCTCTGCACGAAGCGCAGCACAGCGCCAAAACAGCTGCCGCGAGCAGCGCCGCTGCCGGCGAGCGGAATATTTTTGTTGCGTATTTCATAGTGTTTATGTCATATTGTTTAGTACTGTAAGTAGAACTCGTTTTGCGTCAGATTTCTGTTGATTTCGATGGTGCCCACGTGTATAGGCCAGTAGCAAAACCAATTGCTGGTATATTTCACCTGCAAGCTGGCCAGCTTTTCGGGCGGCGCGCTGTTGATAGCCAGCTGCATCAGGTACTCGCGGTTGGCGTCGCCGTAGTTGTCGCGGCGGGCAAACCGCAGCACATCGTACCATCGCTTGCCTTCAAACGCCAGCTCCCGCGCGCGCTCGTCGAGTATGAGCTTCTCCAGCGCCTTGCCGTTGATGATGGCGCCCATGTCGCTGTCGGAGTTATCCACAGCGTTGGCGCGTACCCTGATTTGCTGCACCAGCCCATATGCCTCCCGCAGCAGGGTCTGGTCGTTGGCGTTGCCCTGCATGGCCAGCTGGTTCAGGGCTTCGGCGCGCATGAGGATGACGTCGGCGTAGCGGTAAACTATCCAGTGCGGAAACGTCCGCTCTACCCTCAGCGTGTTTCCCGAGCGGCTTGTGCCGGCGTACTTCCATACGTAGCCGTTTTTGTAGGCAAAGCTGCTGCCCCGTATGTCCTTTGCCTCCTTATCGTGCTCGTCTTCGGGAAAAATCACCTCGTCCAGCAGCAAATCGTTGGAGGCAATCTTGGGGCGCGTGGTGTTGAAGAGGTCGTAGAACGGGTCGCTCAGGCTTTCGTGCTGCTTGGGAAATTGCAGCTCAAAGATGCTTTCCACGCAGTTGCCGGTAACGTAGAGCTGGTCGAACAGGTAGTCGGCGTCGGCGGCGCTGGCGTAGTGCACCGTATCTATCGCAGCGCCGGTGTTATCGCGCACGAGTATCTCCTCGCCGAGGTTTACCGGAATCAGCGAAAACTGTCCGGAGGCAATGATTTGCCGGCACATCTCGTTACACTTTTCGTAATTTTCCTGCCACAGGTAAATATCGGCAAGCAGCGCCATAGCCGCCCAGTAGGTTATCCGGCCCTTGCTTTGGTCGTTGCTGTCGTAGGCTATGGGCAGGTCTTTCAGCACCGCTTCCAAGTGCGCCGCCAGCGAGTCGAGTATTGCTTCGCCGCCGGTTTTGGGGTAGTAGTAATCCTGCGTATCGTCGTTGGAGGCCTGGAGCACCAGCGGCACATCCTTGAACGAGCGCACTAAGTAGAAGTACATCAGGCTGCGAATGGCGGTAGCCTCCGCTACGTACTGCAGGTAGAGCCGGTCGTCGAACGTCAGGTCGAGCTCCTTCACCACCGCCGATTTCTCAATTACCTTGTTGCACTGGTTGATGGTGGCGTAGAACTCGTCCCACTTAACAATCGCGTTGTCCGGCGTAATTTCGCCCCGCGTAATGTACAGCAGCGCCGCGCCGCTGGCCGAGGTGGCGGCTATCATGTCGGCGCGCGCCTCGCCCCAGTAAATAAAGTTGTTGACCATGTTCTTGTTCAGCAGCGACGAGTAGCAGCCAATCACCATAGCGTGTACATCCTCTTTGGTTTTCCAGTAGTCGTCCTCCACCACGCCGTCGTATGGCCTCATATCAAGCCAGCCGGAGCAGGCCGTCGCCGCCGCAAGCGCAGCAACAATAATGTATAAAAATTTCTTCTTCATAATAATTTCAATTTCAACGATTTCAACTCCATAAAAACCTTATTTCTATTAAGGTTGCCTTTTAAAGACAAATAAGGTTTTTACACGCGCAATCATTTGTCCTGCAACCTGCAACCTAAAATTCTTCAAAACCTTATTTCTACAGGGCTACCTTAATAGCCAACAACAACAACAGCCGCGATTTCAAAACCTTATTGACCTTATTTTTTCAACCATAAACCTTTTTGTCAATAAGGTAAATAAGGTTGAAAACATGCGTGTGCGTCATTTTTTGCTATTAAGGTTGCCCTATTAAAGGCAAATAAGGTTTTGGAATTCAAAATTCAAAATTCAAAATTCATAATTCAAAATTTCCTAAAACGTCATGTTGATTCCCAGCATAAAGTCCATGTTGCTTGGCGCTTTTGAGGAATCGTACCCGATAGAGTAAACATCCTTGTCCACGTTGCGTATGCTCACCTCCGGGTTCATTCCGGTATAATTTGTCCACGTGTACAGGTTGTACACGGTAAAGTTGAGGCTCAGGTCGGACAGGCCAACCTTTTTTATCAGGTCTTTGCTAAAGTTGTACTTCAGGGTGAGCGACTTAAACTTCATAAATGAGCCATCCTCTACGTACCTGTCCGAACCTAACCAGTTGTAGCCTTTTTTGAAGAGCGCCCGTGGCAGCAAGCCCTCCGGCGCCTCCTCGGGGTCGTCGTAGGGGTGCGTCCACCGGCGCAGCACGGCGGTGCTCTGGTTGTTAAAATCGTACATCTTCTCCATTTCCATCTTTGTAGAGTTCACAATCTCAAATCCGTAGCGGAAGTAAAAGTAGGCGTCGAGCGACCAGCTCTTGTACCTTAGCGAGGGGCCAAATCCACCGTACAGCAGGGGGTTGGCGTCGCCCAAATAGACAATGTCCATAAAGTCGATGTTGCCGTCGTGGTTAATATCGGCATACTTTGCGTCGCCCGCCTCAAACTCGTAGTCCGCGGCGGGGTACCAGTAGCGCATTTTTACGAGCACCGGCTCACCTTTGTCGTTGTAGGTGTATATTTTATTTCCGTTGGCGCCCCGCGCAATGGTCTGGTCGTCGTTGAGGTAAACGCCCTCGTAGCGGTAGCCGTAGAACGAGCCAAGCGGGTTGCCCTCCTGAATGCGCGCCATGAACTTGCCGTTCTCGGCGGTTGCCGTGGTGGACAGCGGCACGTTGTCGCTCAGCGAGCGTATCATGTTTTGGTTTCTGGAAAACTGCATACGGAAATCCAGCTGCCAATCCTGCATTTTTACAGGAGTTGTAAATATGCTCAGCTCCCAGCCGTTGTTGTCCATAGTGCCCACGTTCATGTATATGGAGCCTACGCCGGAAACGTTGGGGATGCCTACGTTGGGAAACAGCAGGTCGTTGCTGGTTTTCCGGTACCAGTTAAAGTCAACGTTCACGCGGTTGTTGAAGGCAATGAGGTTGGCGCCGAGGTTGATTTCGCCGGTTTTTTCCCAGCGCAGGTTGCTCAGCGTCATGCCCGACGAGTACACGCCCAGCTCGTCGAGGTAGGTGTAGGTGTAGGAGTTGTAGCGGTTGTAGAACAGGTAGTTCTTGTCCGGCACCTTTCCGCTTTGCCCGTAGCTGGCTCTGAGGCTCAAATCGTTCAGGAACTTCAGCTCGCGCACGTAGGGTTCGCTCGATACCCTCCAGCGCCCCGAAATGCTGGGGAAGTAGCCGTACCGGTAGGCCGGGCCAAAGCGCGAGTTGCCGTCGGCGGTGATTACCCCGTCAATGATATATCGGTCAAAAAAGCTCCAGCCGACAAACAGGGTTGCCTGCACCTGCCGCTCCTGCGACATCCCCGAGTTGGGCGAAATGAGCCGCGAGGGGTTGGACGGGTCGGTGAGGTAGATGGAGGCGGTGTTGGACGATAGCGCCGAAAAGGCTTCCGTCCGCTTATCGGTGGTGTTGAGCTTTACCAGCGAGTTGAGCTTTGCCCACTCGCTGAGCTGCGATACAAACGAGAGGGTGTTGTTTACCTGCACAATGAACGTCTCCTCGTCGGCGTCCTGCGTACGGTTTACCGTGTTCTCCAGCCACGGACGTCCGGTTGCCGCCTGGGGGAGGGAGCCTTTGTTCTTCTTGCTGCCGATGTCAAAGCCTACGGTGCCGGTGTACTCCAGCATCCCCGGCAGGATATGGTACTGCAGGGTGAAAACGGGGCGAACGCGGTCGTCAATCACCGTGCGGTTGCTCTCGTACGCCATGGCCACGGGGTTGTATATGCCCTTCTCGTTTTTGCTCAGGTCGGCGGAGGTAAAATTCCCCTGCGGCGTTTCGGACGGCGAAAAGTAGTTGGGCGTGCGCACACCCTCCTCCGTATACTCATATACCGACTGGTTGGGCATCTTGGTGTAGGTGGTGCCCAGCAAATCCCTCATGTAGGCGTTCTTGCTCTCCCCGTGCACGTAGCTCACGTCGGCCACAACGCGTATCCTGTCGGAAACGTTGTAGTTGAGGTTGAGGGTTGTGGTAAAACGGTTGTAGCCGGTGTTGATGATGTTTCCGTCTTCGTTGAGGTATCCCGCCGATATGCGGTAGAGCGCCTTTTCGCCGCCTCCCGAGAGGGAAAAGTTGTGCTCATTTTTAAACGCCACCTTTTGCACCTCGCTCACCCAGTCCGTATTTTGGCCGTAGTTGTAGAAGTTGTAGGGGTTGTTGGGGTCGCGCGCAAACTCGGGGTACTGCATAAGGTTCAGCGGCGTTCCGGCGTTGGCGGCCGATTCGAGGACGAGCGTAGAGTACTGGTCGCCGTTGAGCGTGGGGATAGCGTTGCGGGGCGCCGATACTGTCCCCTTAAAGCTGTACGAAAGGCGCGGCTTGCCCATGCTCCCGCGCTTGGTGGTAATCATCAGCACGCCGTTGGCGCCCTTGCTGCCGTACATGGCGGTAGAAGCGGCGTCCTTGAGCACCGTGATTTCCTGAATATCGCTGGGCGAAATGTTCAGCAGCTGCGAGTAGCTCTCCTCGTCGGCGGTGGCAAAGTCGAAATCCGAAGATACGGTGGTTTCGTAGGGGAGGCCGTTGACCACAATGAGCGGGTCGGAGTTGTTGTTGATGGAGGCCGTGCCGCGTATGCGGATGGACATGCCCGAGCCGGGGGTGCCCGAGTTGGCAACAATGTCCACCCCTGCCAGCCGCCCCTGCAGCGCCTGGTCGATGGACGTTACCGGAAGCGCGTCTATATCTTTGGTATCCAACTTGCTGTATGCGTAGGTCATGTCCCGCTCGTCGATGCTAAGCGACCCTACCTTCACCTGCTTTTTAGCCGAAATTACCACCTCGTCGATATCCGTTGTGGCCTCCTCCAGCGATACGTTGATAACAGCCTTGCTATCAATAGCAACGGATTGGCTCTTGTAGCCCAAGTACGAAAACGAGAGCTTATGCCCCGCTTCATTCCTTACGGTAATGCTGTAGCTACCGCTCATATCCGACTGGGCGCCGCCTACAATACGGTTATCCTTGTCGGTTTCGGTAATGCTTACGCCAACCAGCGCCGTGTTGTTGCTCTTGTCAACCACCTTTCCCCTGATAAGTATCTTACTTTGGGCGTAAAGCCTCTCCGCAGGCATGGCTGCGAAAAGCGGAGCGAAAACCAATACTAAAAACAGCTTTCTCATTATTTTATGTTTTTGCATACAATCAATCTACAAGATTTACAATTTTACCCTGTCCACCGGGTGCATTTCAAATTAGCATGCCCCGTAAGTCAAAACACAGATAATAACCCGTTGCGTTTTGTAAATATTTGATAATATTAAAGATACAAAGGGCTATATAGAATTGTCGCTTTAAATAATCCCGTAGGGATTATTCGCTCGGTAGAAAACACGAATGGCGCCCCTCTTTGGCATCCCGTAGGGATGCATCCCTACGGGATGCCGACAACCACCGGAACGTTGCCTTTTCTACCGAGCGATTCATTCCTACGGAATGAACAAAAGCGACAATTTGAATTACATCTCTGTCCAACCTGACAGTCATTTTCTACCACATTCCATCCCCTCGGCTACGCTCTACGGGACGGCCAAACGCACACCCGGCATTGCAACGATTACATGCTATACTTCGCATGGCGTGGTTTTGTGCATTGCCCGTCAGGACATTCATATCAATAGAACAGAAAAGCAGCAAGCCCGCTTTATTGCCCGTAGGGCATTCATCTCTTATAATCCCACCATCTAATTTCCTGCCGCAGCTTCCTTTATCGGCTTATACGCCAAAAAGCCGTCAACCTCGTGTATCACTGCTTTGGCGCCAAACAGGTTGCTTTTGTTTTCGCCTCTCACTACCCGCACCGTCCTGTTTTCCGACAATGGCTCCGACACCACGGCGGTAGAAAAGCTAAGCGCGTTGCTGCTGCTGTTATCCTTCTCAATTTTTACAAAGGTGCTGGCCTGCAAAAGGTTGATTTCGGTTTTCAGCGTGGTGGCAACCACCGCGTCGGCCTGCTGCTGCCCCGAGCTGAACAGCACGTTGGGGTACCCGTCGTCCACAAACAACATGCCGGGTATAAGATGGTACTTAAAGAAGTTGATAGCCTGATCCATATCGTCCATCCAGCTATCGGGCAGCGTTGCCTGGTTGTATCCGTTTTGCAGACCCGAAAGCAGCGGCAAGTAGGGGAATACCCCGTTCTCGCGAACGTTGGCGGCGTCTATGGCGGCATTGTTGGGAAGCAGAATAGTCCAGAACGATTCTTTGCTGAGGATGTACTGATTTTTGGTGTTCTCTGCAAAAAATATCAGGTAGTCCAACGCCTTCGACACGTTGGAGTTTTGCACCTTGATGGCTTTAAGGTAATCCACCATATCCTGCTCCTCGCAGCCGGCAGATGATACGCACTCCTTTGAGTACTGCAGCAGCTTGTCGGCGGTATAGACTTGCCCGTTTGTAAAATCGGTTTCCACGCGCCGAACCTCCACCCACTCGCCGTTGCCGTAGTTGCCCAGCATCTGCACTTTACCGTCCCTGTAGCGCACCATATCGCCGTAATCGTTCACGGCGTAGCCGTAGCCGCCGTACTCGGGCAGCGTACCCGACTGGAAGTCCAGCACGTATGAGTTATCATCGGGCGAGGGTTTTATTCGCTTAAAAACGTGCGAGCGGATAAGCCGCTGCATTCGCGTATCGGCAAAGGTGGTACCCGACGCCTCGTGCGCGTGCCGGAAGCCGTAGGCGGGCGACACCCACTCCCACGTGAAGCCGTCCTCCCGGAGCTGCTCGTCCGACGGCAGCAGCACGGTGTAGTTCTCTTCGGTGTAGCCGTTCAGCGGGCACTTGATAAAGTCCTCCCACAAGCTCGCCATGAAGTACTTTTGCAGCGCATTATATACAAACAGGTACTTTGACGGCCGCAGCAGCACTTCGGTAAGCACAGTTTCGAAGTAGTGGCTCTTGACGTAGGTATTCGACCCGTAGAAAAAGCCGTTGCTTGCCGGCCGGATGTCCGGGTAGTCTTCGGCGCTCAAATCGCGCCCTCTTTCGCCCTCGCCGTTAATGTAGTTCTCCGATTCGTTTTTGGCGCCTTTGTACTGGCTTGGCCATATCATGCTGCTTCGCACCATCTGGGCGTTAATAAAGTGGCCTATCACATTTTGGGGCAGCTGGTCGAGCGAGGCGTAGCCGTAGCCGGTCTCTATTTTCTTGCGAAAATCCTCCATAGCGCGGTTGTTGGGGGCAAACAGCGTGTAGCCGTTCGACTCTTCCTCTGCCGGCTCCCAAAAGCGCTCGCAGTTGAGCGGCACGTCCAAGCCGTAAAACTTGGCGTACACCTGGTTGATATTCCACGATGGGTACGCCGTCCTGAAGTACTCCGTTAGCCCAGCCGAAGTTAAGTAGCTGTAGAAGTATGGATCGCCCGACGAACTTTTTAAGTCAATCAGCGCCTTAAACCGGGAGTAATTTTCTTCCTGCAAAATATCCTCCAGCGTAGGCAGCGGCTCATTTACGCGGTCAACCTCGTGCACCACCCCGTTGGCAGCCTGCCAATCCTGCTCCAGCACCGAAGCCGCCTGCACGTTGCGCCCCGTGTAGGTCGAGGTTGGGTAAAACGTTTCGTAGTCCTTGGCCGTCAGCGGCACCTGGGTGAAGTACCGGCTCAGGTAAAACGGTAAATACTTGTACGTGCCGCTGCCTATCGTGGCTGATGTGGGCATTAGAGGGTTCAAAACCCATATCGAATCGTTGCGGTAGTATTCGCGGTGAAGCGCTTCGTAGTAGGGCGTTTTCTTTTTGACGCTCTTGAGGGTGTCCCAGCCGCCGGACAAGACGTCCGTCAGCCGGTCAAACGGATACTTGTTGTACAGCATTGAGTACGCCACAATTTTTTCGGCCTCGCTCTGCGGCATTTCCGCCACCGAGCTGTACCCCTTGCCCCGAAGGTAGCTGCCGAAAGCCTCGTCGTTGGGAGCAAAGACCGTCCACAGGCCGTTGCCTTTAAGCAAGGTGGCGTACATCGTCTTATCCACGCACTGCAGGTACAGCCCAAAGCGCCCTTTATCCTGCAGCACCTCGTAGGCAGGCTTACCCGACCATCCGGGATCCTCATAGTACTTGTCCCGCTCCCGCTGGCACTGCGCCAGCAGCAGCACAAAAAGCGTCAAGTAGACCCTGTTCAAAACAAATTTCATCACCTGAATTTGATTTTATAATTGATTTTACAATTACTTACTTTTCCTCCAAAATCATTTCTTCACTACTCTTCCAACCATGTCCCCTACCTTTACCATATAGACGCCGCTCGCAAGATGCCCAACGTTGATAGTGGTTACCTTGGCGCCGTAAACAGCTGCATACTCGCCCACAAGGCTACCCGACAGCGTGTATATTTTCACCTTCAGCTTTTTATCCTTCAAGCCTTGCAGGTTTTTCAGCTGCTCGCTATCAATCATCAACTTTCCACCGGTTATGGGGTTGGGGTACAGCTTCAGGATTTGCCGGCTACCAGCTGTAGCAACGCCGGTAGGGTCATTGTTGTTGCCGCCGTCGTCATTGCCGTCTTCTTCTTCTTCGTCGTCGTCGTCGTCGTTGTTGTTGTTGTTGTTGCCGCCGTCGTCGTCGTCGTTGTTGTTGTTGTTGCCTTCATCGGTTGATTTCCATTGGGCGTAAAGCGTAAGGTTGCCGTCAATGCTGTAGAGCGTTGATGATTCATACTTCACGCCGCTCCCGTCCTGCGCAGCATTCCACTCAACAAACTCGTATTCTCCCTCGCGCAGGGGAGTAGGCAAGCTACCTACCGCAACATCGTAGGTAACCCCAAGGCTGTCCGGATCAACCGGCGTACCGCCGTTGGCGTTAAAGCGCAGCGCGTAGCGCTTTGCCCTCCACTGAGCGTAGAGCTTAACATCGCCGTCGGCCTCGTATACCGTAGATGATGTATAGGTGGCGCCGTTACCTTCTCTTTCCGTATTCCAGCTGTAAAAGCTGT
>JAISAC010000074.1 GCA_031266935.1 Prevotellaceae bacterium | reverse complement strand
TCGGCAACCGCGTTGGTGATGCCGGGCAGCGTGTTGATCTGCGCGCTGTTGCTCCCGTCGTACTCCTTGACCAGCGACACATCCAGCCCCGAAACCTCCAGCTGGCGCTTTGTGATCTCACCGGCGCTGCTGTACGTATAGCTGCCCGGCAGCGCGTAGCTGGCGCTGTCATCGCCGCTCAAGCCGCTGTAAGTGACCGTGATAGCCTTAGGCTTGCCCACCGACGCGTTGCTGTACGCCGCCGTCGCCGTCAGCGTTACGCTTTCGCCATCAACCGCGTTGGTGATGCGGGCCGGAACGAGGATCTGCGCGCTCCTGCTCCCGTCGTACTCCTTGACCAGCTGTACCTCCAAGTCCGCTACCGTAAGCACCCGCTGCGTAATCTCGCCGTTGCTGCGGTAGCTATGGCTGCTCGGTAGCGCATAGTTTTCCTGGTGCGTCCCGCCTAAGTTGATGTACGTGACCGTGATAGGCTTGTCGTCGCCCACCTCCTTGTCGCTGTACTCCGCCATCGCCGTCAGCGATACGTTTTCGCCGTCAACCGCGTTGGTGATGGCGGGCTGCACGGTGACAACCGCGCTCTTGCTCCCGTCGTAAGCCTTGACCGGCTCCACCGTCAGGGCAGAAACCGTCAGCACCCGCGGCGTGATTTCGCCGATGTCCACGTAGGTGCTGTCGCTCGGCTTCGCGTAGTTGACCGCAGCGTCGCCGCTCAGGGCGTACGACACCGTGATCGCTTTGCCATAGCCCACCGCGCTGTCGCTGTACGCCCCCGTCGCCGTGACTGTGACCGGGTCGCTGCCGACCCTGCCGACCAGCGTTCCCGCCGCTACCGCGGCGCTCGCCTTCCCGTCGTAAGGCTTGGTGGGGGTTATGTTCGGCGCGCCAACCGTTAGCGGCTTCGGCGTGATGACGCCGCCGCTAAACGAGGCGCTCCCCGGCGCGGCGTACTTGTCCTTGGCGTCCCCAACCAGGTTGTACGTCACCGTGATCGTTTTGCCCCCGCCCGCGGTGAGGCTGCTGTACGTCGCCGTGGCCCGCAGCGAGACCTTACCCTTATCGTCCTCATACACCCCGTCGAGGGTACCAGCAAACGTGACGCGCGCGCTGTCGTCCCCGTCGTAAACTTTCGTCAGCTGCACCGTCGTCCCCGAAACCGTCAGCTGCGCGCCGCTGACGATGCGCCCGCGGTAGCCCGTGCCCGGCGCCGGCTCAACGTAGCAGCCCGCGGCGCTGCCCGTAAGCCCGTACGTAACCGTAATCGGCTTGTCATCGCCGGGATCGGGGCTATTGTACGCCGCCGTGGCCGTCAGGTACACGGTATCCCCGTCAACCACCCCGCCGGGGCTGCCGGCGAAGGTGACGTGCGCGCTGTCGCTCCCGTCGTAAACCTTTTCCTCCTGCACCGACGTCCCCGAAACCGTCAGCGGCTTCGCCGTGATCACCCCGTCATTGTACGCGGCGTTCCCCGGTGCGCTGTAGTTGCTCATGGCCAACGCATCGCCCGTGAGCGTATACGTCACCGTAATGGCCTTGCTGCCGCCCACCAGCTTGGTATCGTACGCCGCCGTCGCCGTCAGGCCTACATTTTCGGCGCCTACCCTGCCGCTGAGATCGCCCGGCGTGACGGCGGCGTTCACGTTGCCGTCGTAAACCTTGCTCCTCTCCACGGACAGGCTCGGCAGCGTGAGCGGCTGCGCCGTAATCTCGCCGAGGCTGCTGTGCTCATGGCGCGCCGGAGCGGCGTAATTATCCTTGTCGGCCCCGCCCGTGAGCGCGTACGTCACCGTAATTGTTTTGCTATCGCCCACCTGCTTGGTGTCGTACACCGCCGTGGCCGTGAAGATGACGGCGTCGCCATTAACCTTGTTGGTGAGGCTGCCCAAAGCGGTTACGTGGGCGCTGTCGGCGCCGTCGTAAACCTTTTGGAGCTGCACCGATGTGCCCGAAACTTCCATTACACGAGCCTCTATGATGCCGTCGTCGTACGCTACGCTGTCCGGCGCGGTGTAGTTGCTCGTAACCGCGGCGTTGCCCGTAAGCGTGTACCTTACCGTAATCGTCTTGCCCTTGCCCGCTAAGCTGTCGCTGTACGCCGCCGTGGCCGTCAGCTCCACGTCGTCGCCGCCAACCACCCCGCTCAGGGTGCCTGCGGTTACGGCGGCCGCCGAAGTTTTGTCGTAAACCTTGCTTTTCGTTACATTCGGGCTGCCGGCCGTCAGCGGCTTGGGGGTGATGGCGCCGTCGTAGTACGCTTCGCTGGCCGGCGCGGTGTAGTTGCTCGTAGCCGCGGCGTTGCCCGTGAGCGTGTACCTTACCGTAATCCTCTTGTCCTCGCCCGCCAAGCTGTCGCTGTACGCCGCCGTGGCCGTCAGCTCCACGTCGTCGCCGTCAAGCACCCCGTTCAGGGTGCCTGCGGTTACGGCGGCCGACGAAGTTCTGTCGTAAACCTTGCTTTTCGTTACATTCGGGCTGCCGGCCGTCAGCGGCCTGGGGGTAATATCGCCGGTTACACCCGCCGGCTGCGCCAGCGCGTAGCCGGCGGCGTCGGCGCCGGCGAGGGTAAAGGCCGTGAAGCTCACCGGCTTGCCGGTGCCCGCGCTGGCGTTGCCGAAGGTGCCCACGCCCCAGGTTAGCGTTACTGCCTTGCCGGCAGGCACCCCGTTCAGGGTAGCGGTGCTGATGATGGCGGCAGCCGTGCCGTCGTACGGCCTGCTGCCTACCACAACGGTTACCGTCAGGAGGACGCTCGCGGGGAGCTCCGCCGCCGCGCCGCTCCCCGCGGCGTTGACGGCGCGTACCCGGAAGGTGTACAGCGTACCGCTCGCAAGGCTCGTAAAGGTGTAGGTCGGCGTGCTGCTTGGGACGTTAGTCCAGCCGGCATCGCCATCCTTTTGCACCTCATACCCCGTAACGGCGCTGCCGCCGTCGCTCACCGGCGCCGACCACGAAAGGGCTATCTGCCCGTTGCCCGGCGTGGCGGTGAAGCTTTGCGGCGCACCGGGAACGGTGCAGGGGGTCGCTTTCCTCTCCACCGATTCCGCGCCGTTGTCTGCGGCGTTGACGGCGCGCACCTTGAAGGTGTACTCTATACCGTTCGTCAGACCTGTAACGGTGTAGGTGTAGGTGGTGCCGTTCGCCGTCTCGTTGTTAGTCCAGCCGCCACCGTTCACCTGCACCTGATACTTTGTAATGGCGCTGCCGTTGCTGGCCGACGCCGACCACGAAAGGGTTACCTGCTCGTTGTCCGGCGTGGCGGTGAGGGTGGCCGGCGCACCGGGTACGCCGTAGGGGGTCGCCGTGGTGCTCGCCGCCGTGCTTTCTCCCGCGGCGTTGACGGCGCGCACCCTGAAGGTGTACAGCGTACCGTTAGCAAGGCTCGTAAAGGTGTAGGTGGTGCCGCTCATTACGTCAATCCAGTTATTGTTGTCCACCTGCACCTTATACTTTATAATGGCGCTGCCGCCGTCGCTTGCCGGCGCCGACCACGACAGGGCTACCTGCGCGTTGCCCGGCGCTGCGGCAAGAGAGGTCGGCGCATCGGGTACATTGCAGGGGATTGCCTTCTTCTCTCCCGATTCCGCGCCGTTGCCTGCGGCGTTGACGGCGCGTATCTTGAAGGCGTACTCCGTGCCGTTCGTCAGGCCTGTAACGGTGCAGGTGTAGGTGGCGCCGTCCGTCGTCGCGTTAGTCCAGCTGTCACCGTCCACCTGCACCTGATATCTCGTAATGGCGCTGCCGCCGGTGCTTGCCGGCGCCAACCACAACAGGGTTACCTGCGCGTTGCCCGGCGTGGCGGCAAGAGAGGTCGGCGCGCCGGGCACGACGTAGGGGGTTGCCGTGGCGCTCACCTCCGCGCCGCTCCCCGCGGCGTTGAAGGCGCGTACCTTGAAGGTGTACAGCGTGTTCGTAAGGCCCGTAAAGGTGTAGGTAGTGCCGCTCGTTACGTCAATCCAGCTGCCGCTGCTCACTTGCACCTGATATTTCGTAACGGCGCTGCCGCCGTCGCTCGCCGGCGCCAACCACGACAGGGCTACCTGCGCGTTGCCCGGCGTGGCGGTGAAAGTTCTCGGTACGCCGGGCACGGTGCAGGGGGTCGCTTTCTTCTCCACCGATTCTGCGCCGTCCCCCATGGCGTTGACGGCGCGTACCTTGAAGGCGTACTCCGTGCCGTTCGTCAGGCCTGTAAAGGTGTAGGTTGTGCCGCTCGTCACGTCAATCCAGTTGCCGCCGTCCTTTTGCACCTTATACTTTGTAACGGCGCTGCCGCCGTTGCTTATGGGCGCCGACCACGACAGGGTTACCTGCGCGTTGCCCGGTTTTGCGGTGAAACCTTGCGGTGCGCTGGGCCAGCATTTATCAATGCTGCCAATGAACCCAAAAGTGCTCCATTCTGTTGCAGCTGTGTAAGCGTTGATAGCACTACAGGGGACGTACAAACTCAATCCGCTTTTACCTCCGAGATATGTATATGTAAAATCATCAACTTCAATAGTTTGCGGAGTTTGACGGTAGTTATATACGGTGAGTATACCCATGCCACCACCAGCACAGACGGCAAAAGCATGTTTGCCAATGGTGACCAGCGTACTCGGCAGGGTGATCGAGCCGGTTAAGCCGCGGCATCCTTCAAAAGCATTTTTGCCAATGGAGGTGAACCCCTCCGGCAAGGTGAGCGAGCCGGTTAAGCCGCGGCAATCAAGAAAAGCACCATCGCCAATGGAGATTAAAGTACTCGGCAGGACGAGCTCGCCATTAAAGCCGCTGATGTAAGAAAAAGCCTCATCGCCAATCTTGGTTAACCCTTCCGGCAGGATGAGCGATCCAGTAAAGGAGCATCCGTTAAAAACGGTATTGCCAATGGTTTCTAACCCGATCGGAAAGATGAGCGAACCCTCAAAGCCGTCGCAGAGGGTAAAAGCATTATTGCCAAGGGAGATTAACCCACTCGGCAAGATGAGATCGCCCTTAAAGCCGTTGCAGCCGGAAAAAGCCCGAATGCCAATGGAAGTTATCCCGCTCGGCAAGGTGAGCGAGCCGGTAAGGTTTTTGCAGTTGTAAAAAGCGTAGTTGCCAATTTTGGTCACCCCAGACGCCACTACCAAAGTTTTGATGTTTGCCCTGTCGCTATACCAAGGGGCTGTACCTGTGTAGTAATTCGGCATCTCTCCGTTGCCGTCGGGAGCTCTACGGATGGTGAGGGTGAGGGCGCTACCGGAGCCGGTAATCTCGTAGGTACAGCCACCTATAGTAGTTTCCGCCGCCGTCGCCATGCTTGCCGCGAGCAGGGAGCCGCAGAGGAGCAGGCAAAACTTTAGCAGCATTGAGCGGCGCACCGCCCACCGCGCCGCCGCAGGCAAAATACATTTTGCGGCTGCGCGCTTGGAATTATTTTTCATTGCAGGTATTTTTTAAACAAATTTTTAAGACAAAGTTATGAAATTGATATACATATATTTTAATAAACACAAATAAATAAGTTGCTCCGAAAGAGCTTAACGCCGCCTTTGCCTCCCCGCGGGATGCATCGCTCGGTAGAAAAAACACGCCGCAACATCTCTCCGCATCCCGTCAGGGATGCCGTTCCCCCATCCGGAACGGATGCAATCTTGGTAGCCCGACGCTTTAGCGTCGGGGGATATGTCGGTGGCGATCCCCCCAGCGGCGATCCGCTCCGTATGCTGATCCGCTCCGTATGCTGCAATCCGTATGCTAAAGCATACGGTTAATAAAGTGTCGTCCCTGCGGGACTGCCAGGAGTTGTCGTAAAACCCCGCAGGGGTGACACTCTATTATCCGTATGCTTCAGCATACGGGGACATCGCTACTTTTTGACGTAGTGGAAGTGAGGTCCAAAGCGCTCAAACGCAGCCTTGTCCAGCTCTTCGCGGTGGCTGGGGTGGGCAATGCTGATGATGAGCTTGGCGCGCTCCTGCAGGCTTTTGCCGTAGAGGTTCACCGCGCCGTGCTCGGTTACCAGCCAGTGGATGTGGTTGCGCGTAGTTACTACGCCCGCGCCGGGGGCAAGCACCGGCGCAATCTTGCTAACGCCCTTGTTGGTTACCGAGGGCATGGCGATGATGGCCTTTCCACCCTGCGAGAGCGAGGCTCCGTAAATAAAGTCTATCTGTCCGCCCACGCCGGAGTAGAATTTGGTGCCCAGCGAGTCGGCGCACACCTGCCCCGTGAGGTCAACCTGCAAGGCCGAGTTGATGGCGGTTACCTTCGGGTTTTTGGCGATGGTAAACGGGTCGTTGGTGTAGCTCACGTCCTGCATCAGCACCATGGGGTTGTCGTCGATAAAGTCGTAGCAGAGCTGCGACCCCATGAGGAATGTCGAGACCATTTTGCCCCGGTCAATAGCCTTGTTTGCTCCGTTGATGATGCCTTTTTCGACCAGCGATAGCACGCCGTCGGCAAACATTTCGGTGTGGATGCCAAGGTTTTTGTGGTTCCCCAGCTGCGCCAGCACCGCGTTGGGGATAGCGCCAATGCCCATTTGCAGCGTTGCGCCGTCCTCTATCAGCGCGGCGCAGCCAATGCCGATGGCCGTTTCTATTTCATCAGGCTCGGTGAAGTGCGCCGGCTCCAGCGGGGTGTTGTCCTCCACAAAAAAGTCTATCATGCTCATGGGAATCATGGCATCGCCCCAGGCGCGCGGCACGTGCGGGTTGACCACCGCAACCACCTTTTTTGCCGTTTCGATGGCCGCCAGCGTAGCATCTACCGACGTCCCCAGCGACACAAAGCCGTGCTTGTCGGGGGGGCAAACCTGTATCATGGCCACATCGCAGGGCAGCGCACCGCAGCGGTAGAGCTTTTGCGTTTCGCTCAAGAAGACGGGTATGTAGTCGGCGTAGCCCGCCTGCACAGCCTTGCGCACGTTGCAGCCAACAAAAAACGCTTCGTGCTGAAAAATTCCCTCGTACCTTGCCTCCGTGTAGGGCGCCGGCCCTTCGGTGTGCAGGTGGTGAATATACACATCGCGCAGCTCGCCTGCGTCGCCGCGGGCGCACAGCGCCTTGATGAGCGTTTGCGGTGCGCTGGCCACGCTGCTCAGGTGCACGTGGTCGCCGGACTTTACTACTTTTACGGCTTCGTCGGCCGATACTGTTTTATAGGGTTTTGACATAAATAAAATGAAAAAATTGTAGTTTACTTAAAAATGGTATTCGTAATTCGTAATTCTTAATTCCTAATTTTTCCCACACACCTCCGTCAGGCTACAGCCGCTGCACGGCGCGTAGCCTTTCGCCGACAGCCTACGCTCCCTGCTCCGGCGGTCAAGCTCATCCTGCCGGACACAAGTAATACCCCGCTTGCGCATTTCCTCGCTGCGCCCTATGTCGGTTTCGGGAAATCTTCTTTTTTTGGAAAAGAAAACCTTTACCTCTAAGCACAGCATACAGAAAGCAAGCACAAACGCAAAGAGCAAAAAAGTTTGCATGGTATTTACTTCACCGCCACCGTTTCTATTTCTATCTGTACGCCTAAGGGCAGCTTGGCTACCTGAAACGTAGAGCGGGCGGGCTGATGCGTAGTGTAGTAGCGCGCGTACACTGCGTTCATGGCGGCAAAATCGTTCAGGTCTTGCATCAGGACGGTGGTTTTCACTACGTTATCCAGCGTATATCCCGTTTCGCTCAGGATAGCCTGAATGTTGCGGAACACCTGCTCGGTTTGCTCCACGATACCCCCCTCGATGACAACGCCGGTATCGGGGTTGATGGGAATTTGGCCGGAGATGTAGAGCGTTCCGTTAATCTCCACGGCTTGGCTGTATGGCCCCACTGCTTTGGGCGCCTTGTCGGTATGGATTGTTCTTTTCATGTGATGCGATTTTACTGTGAGCGAAAGAAATTGTGCAAAGATACATTTTTTGGGGGAAATATCTAAGTACATAACAAAAAATGTAAATCAAGGGTTGAAAGCGAGCGACGAATCCGCGCCCAGCCGTAGAGACGGGGCGCACCCCGTCGCTGCATAACCTGCGCACGTCGGTAGCGTTGACGCAATGCTCCCGTGCGGTTTAAAATTGTGAGGTAAAGAGCAGGCGAAATCCAAAACGGGTGCAATCCTGATAGCCCAGCGTGAAACGTCGGGGGTAGGGGAGGAGGGAGGGGTAGGGGAACGAACCGCCACACCGGAGCGGCGAAGCCCCGAAATATTTTTATGCGCGCCGCACGAATCCAATCGAATTCGGCCATCAGATAAAATATACCGGGGGCTTCGCCGCTCGGAGAGTTCCTGCTGCCAATCGGCCCAACGCTTCACGTCGGGCAAAACGCAGCATCGGCTACTTTTTGGGGTATCCTACCGTTTGCGAAAATACAATGGCGTAATCGGGCTTCAGGCCTATTGCTTTTGCAAGGTCTTCCTTCTTTATTCCTCCGGCGCGTACAACGACTGCCAGCCCTTCCGAAGCGCAGTACAGGTAAACGTTTTGCGCAATGAATCCGCAATCGGCGTAGGCTATCTTTTCGTCCGACATTTTCTTGGTGTCGTAGGCAAAAACGAGGTTGAGCGGCGCTGTACCTACAAATGGCTGCCCGCCTGTTTGGGAGCGCAGGTCTTCGCTGCTTACCTGCTCCAGCGTGTTTTCCTTGGCGTTGTAGAGGTACGAGCCTTTTTCGGTAACCGCATACACTTCAAACTCCTGCTTGTTGATGGCCGAAGGTGCGGTGCGCTTGCCGTCGCGGTTAAAGCCGTATGCCGCCCATAGCAAGTTTGACAGCGTTTGCTCGTTAAGCGCTTTAGCGTCAAATTCGCGCGCGCTTTTACGCTCCGACAGCGCTTCCATGAGCGGCTTGCCGCCGCTTTTCTGCGGAGCCGGAAGCTTGATGTTTTGTGCAAATGCAGCAGCCGAAATCATCAGCAATCCTGCGAATAAAGTTGTTCTTTTCATTTTTTTTTGTTGTTTTAGTGAGCATTAGAGTTTATTTTTTAATCAACCAATCTTTGAACTTTGGTGTGGCGTAAGTCTGAAGCTGCTGCTGTTCGGAAAATATCAAAAAACCTTCCAGCTCGCTGTCCCTGTCCAGCAAAGCCTTTGCGCTGTCCACCCCCATAACCATAAAGGCTGTGGCGTACGCGTCGGCAGCGGCGCAGGTGCGGGCAACAACAGTTGCGCTGAGCATGCTGTTGCGGGCAGGGTATCCCGTAGCAGGGTTGATGATGTGCGGTATTTTTTCGTTGCCGCTCATGTAGAACCGGCGGTAGCTGCCCGACGTGGCCACCGCCCTGTCGCTAATTTCCAGGATGCTTGCCAAGTCGGCGCCCGGAGTAAAGTTGCCGTCCTTGGGGCTGTCAATGCCGATGGTCCACTTGGCGCCGTTGGGCTTTACGCTGCCGCAGCGAATTTCGCCGCCGATTTCGACCATGTAGCCGGTAATATTTTTGCTCTCCAAGAAGCGCGCTACCACGTCAACCGCGTAGCCTTTTGCCACGGCGTTGGCGTTGAGCTGAACGTGCGGGTCTGATTTTACAAGGCGGTCGTTGATAATGGACAGCTTGCCCATGCCGCAAAGTTGCTTCAAGCTGTCTATTTGCTGCCGCGATGGCGGCGTGAGGTGCTCGTTAGCCCCAAATCCCCACGCGGCGTACAGCGGCGATCCGCTGATGTCAAACGCGCCGTTGGTTTGCCTGCTCACCTGCCGGGCTACCTCAAAGCACTCAATAAAGTAGGCATCCAGCGCTACATCTTCGTTGCGGTTGACTTTGGAAATGATTGATTCCCTGTCGTAAATAGAGAGCGATTTTTCGACGCGCTGCATGATCTCCACCACTTCGTCCTGTAGCGTATCGTTGCTGCTGCTGCTGCAGGTGATGATGGAGTAGGTAGTGCCCAGCGCAGTTCCTGTGAGGTGCCGGCAGGTTGGACCTGCGCTGCAGCCCGCTGCCGACGCAAGCGTTGCCCAAAGCAAAAATAGTAGCAGCCTGTTCATTCAAATTACGAGTATCTTTCCGAAGCCAAACGTTCTACAAAAATGTAAAGGTAGTTATTTTTTTTCATCCGAAGGTACAGTTACGGCTGAAAATGGCTAAATTTTTCGGAGCGGAGCAGCGCACCGGTTTAGTCGGTGTTGTACACGCGGTAGTAGTCGGTGAAGTTCAGCGGCTGCACAAAGTACGCGCGAAGCTTGATGCGCTTGTCGGCGTGCTTGCCGTCTATCAGGCTGTAGCGCGACTTGCACTTCTTGCAAACGCCGTACCCATTGCCGTCGTCGTTGCTGTGCTCCACCACTCCGGCGGCGAGGCACTCCTCGCTGTTGGGGCAGGTAGCGTCAAAGGCAAACACCTCGTTTGGGGCGTTGTTGTAGCGGAAAACTATCACGCCGTGCTTGTTGTACCCGTACTGGGGGATTGATTTTGCCGCCATTATCTCGTAGGCGGGCATGTGCACGTCGAACCCAAAGCGCCCAATGCTGGGCACGGGGCAATCGTACTCCTTGGTGCAGGCAACCGCCGGCAGCGCAACGGCCAAATACATAAGCGGCTTTATGTTGTTGAAAAAACGTGATAACATGAAGCAAATATACGTAATTTTTTCGGAAATGAGGCGGATATTTTTTGTATTTTTGTACACTTTTTTTTCAATAAAAATGCTGCATATACCCTATTGCTATGTTTGTACATCTTCACGTTCACACGGAGTATTCCATACTCGACGGCGCCTCGAAAATAAAAAACCTTGTCGAAAAGGCCATTGCCGACGGCATGAAAGCTGTAGCCATAACCGACCACGGCAACATGTACGGCGTGAAGGAATTTTTTGACTGCATCGCCAAAAAAAACAGCGACATCGACAAATCCATCGGAAGCGTCCAAAAGCAAATAGCGGAGGCGGAGAAGAGTGGCGAAGATACCTCGGCGCTCCGGCAGCAGCTGCAAGAGGAGGAGGCAAAGCGCTTCAAGCCCATCATTGGGTGCGAAGTTTACGTGGCTGCGGACAGCCGCTTCAGCAGAAAGGGCAAGGGCGACCTCGGCGGCGACCACCTCATCCTGCTGGCAAAAAACAAAACAGGATACCACAACCTGATGAAGCTCGTGTCGCTGGGATTTTTGGAGGGATTTTACAGCAAGCCGCGCATCGACAAGGAAATTCTGGAAAAATACCGCGAGGGGCTTATCGTTTCGTCGGCCTGCCTTGGCGGCGAAATTCCACAGTACATCATGAACAACGACTTGGCAAGCGCCGAAAAAAGCATCCTGTGGTTCAAGAAACTCTTTGGCGACGACTACTATCTTGAGTTGCAACGCCACAAGGCCACCGACCCCACGGCAGCGCAGGAAGTTTACCCGCAGCAGCAGCTCGTCAACGCCCAGCTGGTGGAATTGGGGAAAAGGCTGGACGTGAAGCTTATTGCCACCAACGATGTGCACTTCGTCAACGAAGACGAGGCGCAGGCACACGACCGCCTGCTGTGCATCAGCACCGCCGCCGACGTGAACGACCCCCACCGCATGCGCTACACGCGGCAGGAGTGGTTTAAGAGCACCGCCGAAATGGAGGCGCTCTTTGCCGATATGCCGGAGGCGATTGCCAACACTGTCGAAGTAGCCGACAAGGTTGAGTTTTACGACATCAACAGCAAGGCTATCATGCCCAAATTTCCCCTGCCCGAAGGCTTTGAAAGCGACGGCGACTACCTGCGGCACATCACCTACAACGGCGTGGCCAAGGGCAACGTGCCGGGCGCCGCGGGGCGCTACCCCCAAATGGCGCAGGAGGTAAAAGACCGCATAGACTTTGAGCTGGATACGATGATTAACATGGGCTTCCCCGGGTACTTCCTCATTGTGCAGGATTTCATTGCGGCAGCCCGCGAGATGGGCGTGTGGGTTGGCCCCGGGCGCGGCTCGGCGGCCGGCTCGGTGGTGGCCTACTGCCTGCGCATTACCGATATAGACCCCCTCAAGTACGACCTGCTGTTTGAGCGCTTCCTCAACCCCGACCGAATTTCCATGCCCGATATCGACATTGACTTCGACGACAACGGCCGCGACAAGGTGCTGCAGTACGTTACCGATAAGTACGGCAAGGAAAAGGTGGCGCAGATTGTAACCTTCGGCACAATGGCCGCCAAGTCGGCCATCAAGGATGTGGCGCGCGTGCAGAAGCTGCCGCTGCAGGAAAGCAACCGCCTGTCGGGCCTCATTGACCAGCTGCCGCGCAACGACAGCTCGGTAAAAAACGCCGTGGCGAACATTCCGGAAATGAAAGCCGCCGCCACATCCGACAACCCGCTGATGAGCGATACCATCAAGTTTGCGCAAATACTCGAGGGAACGGTGCGCAACGTTGGCGTACACGCATGTGGCGTAATCATTGGCGCCGACGACCTCACCAACTTTGTGCCCATCAGCACGGCGGAGGATAAGGATGCCGCCAAGGACAGCAAAGAAAAAAAGAGAATTGCCGTAACGCAGTACGAGGGCACCAAGGTGGAGGATGTAGGCCTGATAAAAATGGACTTTTTGGGGCTGAAAACACTCTCCATTCTCAAGGAAGCCGTTGCCAACATCAAGCAAAGCCGCGGCGTGGACGTAAACATCGACGATATCCCGATTGACGACAGGGCAACCTACGAGCTGTACAGCCGCGGCGACACCATCGGTACGTTCCAGTTTGAAAGCGACGGTATGCGCAAGCACCTGCGGAGCCTGCAGCCAACAAAGTTCGAAGACCTCATCGCCATGAACGCCCTGTACCGCCCGGGGCCAATGGGGTATATCCCCGATTTTATTGACCGCAAGCAGGGGCGCAAAAAGATAGCGTACGATATTCCCGACATGGAGGAATACCTGAGCGAAACCTACGGCATTACCGTCTATCAGGAGCAGGTCATGCTGCTGTCGCGCAAGCTGGCAGGCTTCACGCGCGGGCAGAGCGACGAGCTGCGCAAGGCAATGGGGAAAAAAATCAGGGAAAAACTGGACGCGCTGCAGCCCAAATTTCTTGACGGCTGCAAGGCCAACGGACATAGCGAAGCGGTGGTGCGCAAGATTTGGGACGACTGGACATCGTTTGCCGAGTATGCGTTCAACAAGTCACACGCCACCTGCTACTCGTGGGTAGCTTACCAAACCGCCTACCTCAAGGCCAACTACCCATCGGAGTATATGGCGGCGCTGCTCAGCTGCAACCTCTCCAACATTGATGAGGTATCGAAGTTCATGGACGAATGTCGGCGCATGAACATAGCAGTGCTCAGCCCCGACGTGAACGAGAGCTTCCTCACGTTTACCGTAAACAAGGAGGGCAACATCCGCTTTGGGCTGGGCGCCGTAAAAGGCGTGGGCGGAAATGCTGTCCTCAACATCGTGGAGGAGCGAAATGCCCATGGCCCATTCAAAGATGTTTACGACCTGGTGGAGCGCGTCAACCTGCAATCGTGCAACAAAAAAACGCTTGAGTCGCTTGCCGGCTCGGGAGCGCTGGACAACCTCGGCGTTGACCGCCAGGTTTACCTCACCTCCGAGAGCGGCGACGGCGCTACCTTTGTCGACGCGCTTGTGCGCTTTGGCATCCTGCTGCAGCAAAGCAAAAGCTCGCAGCAGCAATCGCTGTTTGGCGGGGGCGCCGGCGTTGACGTGGTGCAAAAACCCAAGCCGCCGGTAGTCGCCGCCGACGTAAGCAAGCTGGCAATCCTCAACCGTGAGCGCGAGCTTATCGGCATATACCTCTCGTCGCACCCGCTCGACGAGTTCAAAACGGTAATGCAGCAAATGACCAACAGCACCATGTACGATTTTGCAAGCATCCGGCCGCTGCTCGGCAGGAGCCTGACGTGCGCAGGGTTAGTTACAAAAGCGTCCGAATTTATATCAAAAAAGGGCAACCCGTACGGGCGATTTATCATAGAAGATTTTACCGGAACGCACGAGTTTACGATGTTCGGGAACGATTACGTTACGTTCAAGAAATTTTTTGTGGAGGGCTACCCGCTACGCCTCCACGTTACGGTGCAGGAGCGCCAGCAGTACGGAAACGCTCAGCCGCCAAGCAGCGGTGGTGGTTTGCGGGAGTCAGAGCTGGAGGTGAAGGTAACCAGAGTAGAGCTGCTGGGGGAGATCATGGGCAAAGGCATAAAAAAAATAGCGGCCAACATTGACATTAACGAGGTAACAGAAATGCTTATTGCCGAGTTTGCCGACAAGCTTGCAGCAGCCCCCAAGGGTAATGCAAAGTTCTACCTGAAAGTATTCGACGCCAAGCACGGCGTTAACGTAGAGCTCTTTTCGCGCAAGTATTTGGTAACTTTCACCAAAGAGCTGGAGCGCTTTTTTGCCGAAAACAACATCAGCTTCTCCATATCGTAAATGTTGAATACCAATAAAGCATGAAAAATTTGTTGCAAAATAAAAAACATTTTGTACCTTTGCAATCTTATATTTTTTCGGATGAATTGACCGGATGAATTGACCGGATATATTGACCGGATATATTGACCTATGGTGTAATGGTAGCACAACAGTCTCTGGATCTGTTTGTCTTGGTTCGAATCCAGGTAGGTCAACAAATTAGAAAATATAATCTATTAAACAACAGCCGATTACTACTAATGGACATTTTGGGTTTATTTGTATTTAAAGGCAACCTTAGCAAATAGGGTACATACCCCCCCCTCCTTTTCAACCTTATTATCTTAACGCTGTCGCGCACGGATATAAACTTGATATCCCGCCCACCTTTAGCAAATCAGCTGCCGCCTTTTTATCCGGTTTTTTGATTTTTTTATTTACCTTTGCAGCGACAACCGCATGTCCAACCAATTTTTGACAACCGATTTTTAGACGCTAAGCATCAAGAGATGTCCCACATACCGCTACGCAGCTTATTCCTCCGGCATGTTGCCCAAACTTCCTCCGCTCCCATGGGGTTGGAGGTTTCGCGGGCGGAGGGGATTTACCTTTACGCCACCAACGGGCAGCGCTACATTGACTTGGTATCGGGCGTATCGGTAAGCAGCGTAGGGCACAGCCACCCCAAGGTGGTGGCGGCGGTGCAGCGGCAGGCGGCGCAGTACATGCACCTGATGGTGTACGGCGAGTACATTCAAAGCCCGCAGGTGCTGCTTGCGCAAAAGCTGTGCGCGCTCCTTCCGCAGAGCCTGTCCAGCGTTTACTTTGTCAACTCCGGCAGCGAAGCCAACGAGGGGGCAATGAAGTTGGCAAAGCGCTACACGCGCCGCGCCGAGATGGTATGCTTTCGCAACGCCTACCACGGCAGCACGCAGGGAGCGCTGAGCATGGCAGGCGACGATGCCTTCAAGCAAACTTTTCGGCCGCTGCTGCCCGACGTCCGCGTGCTGGACTTCAACAGCGAGGAGCAGCTGGCGCAAATAACCGAGCGCACGGCATGCGTCATTGTAGAGCCTATTCAGGGCGAAGCAGGCGTTGTGGCGCCGCAGCGCAACTTTTTGCAGCAGCTGCGCAATCGCTGCACCGCCGTGGGTGCGCTGCTCATATTCGACGAGGTGCAAACCGGCATGGGGCGCACCGCAACCATGTTTGCCTTTGAGCGCTACGGCGCAACCCCCGACATCCTGACGCTGGGCAAGGCTTTTGGCGGCGGAATGCCTTTGGGAGCGTTTGTTGCCTCCGGCGCGCTGATGAGCTGCCTTGCCAACCCTGCCCTGGGGCACATTACTACCTTTGGCGGACACCCCGTATCGTGCGCCGCAGGCCTGGCGGCGATGGAGGTTATGGAGGAAGAAGGGCTGCTGCCGGAGGTGGAGCGCAAAAAGCTGCTGCTGGCAGAGGCAATGCTGGCGCACCCTGCCGTGAAGGAGGTGCGAGGCGAAGGTTTGCTGCTGGCGGTGGAGCTGGGCGAGGCGCAGCGCGTGCAGCGCTTCTTCCGCAAAACCTTGCAGCATGGCCTGGCTATTGACTGGTTTTTGTTTTGCAACACCGCGTTTCGCATTGCGCCGCCGCTCAACATTACCGACGAGCAAATAGGCGAAGCGTGTAATCTTTTGTACAAATGCTTGGAAGAATGATTTTTTGCATAAAAAAAAGTTGCCTGCTTTTTCTTCTCGTAGCCTGCGTGCCTCTTTTCGCGCTGACGCGGCAGGAGTTTACGCAGCGCGAGCGCGAGCTCAGGCTCGCCATTCGGGACATAGCAAAAACCGGCGACAGCACGCAGAAGCTGGCGCTGAACGGCGCCTTTGCCGCGCAGCTTGAGCAGACGCTGCGTCAGGATTCGGCTTTTTTCTACGCCTTCGACTCCATTCCGTACCTGTATAAAGTGGCTTCAACCGACGGGTTGGTGCGCGTCATTACGTGGAATGTTCCCGTACCCGGCAGGCAGGAATACTTTGGCTTTGTGCTTTTGCGAGGCAACGCCGATGCCGTACACGCTACGCTGCACGTGCTACGCGACAAGCGCATGCACACCAAGCTGGTTGAGGGCAGGGCGCTGGGCGTCGATGAGTGGTTTGGCGCGCTATACACCAAGCTGATAGACAAGCAGCACCCGCGCACCGGTAAGCCTGCTTACACGCTGGTAGGAGTTTCGCCCGGCAACAATGGCATCAGCAACAAAAAAGTGATAGATGTGCTGAACGTGGACAGCGGCGGGCTGTGCACCTTTGGCGCGCCTGTTTTTGTGAAAAAAACCAGGGTTACCTACCGCATGATTTTTGAGTATAGCGTAGAGGCCGTAATGGAGCTGCGCTACCACGACGGCACCGAGCAGATTATTTTCTCAAACCTTGTGCCCATGTACAGCCAGCTGCGCGGGCGCTACGAAACCTACATACCAAACGATGCCTACGACGCTTTTCGGTTTGAAAACGGCCGGTGGATTTTTTACGAAAACATAGAACCGCCATCGTCTGCTACCGTCAGAAGGTGGCAAAGAGGCAGCAGGTCAAGATGACGAAGCATTTCAGGCTAAATCTTTTTTTTTGAGGTGCGGTTTAAAGAAAATATTGATAAAGGCCTGTGCAGGGAGCAGACGAAAAACTAAATCACATTTCGGCGCGGCAGCTTGAAATGCATCCCCATTTGAGTCATATTCCAAAAATTTGTGTAAATTTGCCTCCCTGAATATGGCATCATACACTCTCATAAAGGTCAATAGCAAGCGACAGGCTCAGGCATTTTTGAATTTTCCTAAAGCGCTGTACAAGAACGATTCCAATTACGTCCATCCGCTGGATAGCGACGTTGAGAGCGTTTTTTGCTATAAAAAGAACAAGCTGCTGCAAAACGGCGGCGAGGTAGCCCGCTTTATACTTCAGGACGAGAATGGAGCGCTGGTGGGGCGCGTAGCGGCATTTGTCAACCCCCAAACGGCCTGCCTCAACGACCAGCCAACGGGCGGAATGGGCTTCTTTGAGTGCATCGACTGCCGCAGCGCTGCATTCTCGCTGTTCGACGCCTGCCGGCAGTGGTTAGAGGTGCGCGGCATGGAGGCTATGGACGGCCCCGTCAACTTTGGCGGGCGCGAGCGCTGGTGGGGGTTGCTGGTGGACGGATTTATCCGGCCATCGTACGGCATGACCTACAACCCGCCGTACTACAAGGATTTTTTTGAGGAGTACGGCTTCAAGAACTACTTTTACCAGTACTCGTACCTGCGCCCCATCTCGATGGACGGCGTAGCGGGCAGCATTCGCGAGCGAGCCGCGCGGGTATCGGCCAACCCGCGCTACACCTTTCGCCACACTAACAGCCGCGAGCTGCCGAAGTTTGCGCAGGATTTTCGCAGCGTTTACAACCGCGCCTGGGCCAACCACTCCGGCGTGGAGCCTATGACGCCCGAGCAGGCCGGCGCCGAGCTGGCGGCCATTAAGCCCGTTATTGACCATCGGCTTGTCCTGTTTGCTTACCACGACGGCGAGCCGGTGGGATTTTTTGTTCAAATACCCGAAATCAACGAGGTGGTGAAGCGCCTCGGCGGTGGGCGAATGAACTTAATTAAGCTGATAAAATTTTGGTACTTGCTGCGCGTAAAAAAGGTATGCCGGCGCATTATGGGGCTGGTGTTCGGCATTGCGCCCGAGTTCAGGGGGCGCGGGTTAGAGGGTGCGCTGGCAATGGAGTTTGCCCGGGTAGCCCTCGCCAAGGGATTTCCCTACAGGGACATCGACCTCACCTGGGTGGGCGATTTCAACCCCCTGATGATGCGCTTTCAGCAGCAGCTGGGCGGCAAAATCTACAAAACGCACGCCACCTACCGCCTGCTGTTCGACAAAGAAAAGCAGGAAAAAGAGTTTAAGCGATGCCCAAGCATACTAAGGAGTACACGTAATGCTATTTAGCGAAGTCATAGGACAGGAGGAGCTCAAGCAAAAGTTGACGCACGCTGCGCACGAAGGTCGCGTGAGCCACGCGCAGCTGTTTTTGGGCAAGGAGGGCAGCGGCAACATGGCGCTGGCGCTGGCCTATGCGCAGTACGCCATGTGCGAAAATCCCTCCCAAGCCGACGCCTGCGGCGCCTGCAGCGCCTGCGTCAAAATGCACAAGCTGGCGCACCCCGACCTGCACTTTGCCTTTCCGGTAAACTCGTCCAAGGCCGGCGGAAAAAATCCGGTGAGCGACATGTTCCTGGAGCCGTGGCGGCAGGCGCTGCTGCAAAACCCCTACATCACCGAGCAGGTCTGGTACGAAGCCATAAACCTCGACAACAAGCAGGGCAACATCAGCACGCACGAGGCCGACGCCATCATGCGCAAGCTTTCGCTCAAGGCGTTTGAGGGCAAGTTCAAGATTTTGCTGATGTGGCTGCCCGAGCGCATGAACGCTACCGCCGCCAACAAGCTGCTCAAGCTGATAGAGGAGCCGCCCGCCCAAACGCTCTTCCTGTTCGTTGCCCAAAATTCGGGGCAGATGCTCAAAACCATTCTCTCGCGCACCCAGCTGGTGAGCGTACCGCCCGTGCGCGGCGACGCGCTGGCCGCAATGCTTACGCGTGAATTTGCCCTGCCGCAGGGCGAAGCAAGTACGCTGGCGCACCTCGCCAACGGCAGCGTGGCGGAGGCGAGGCGAATAGCCGGACAGCGCGACGAAAAGCGCGACTACTTTGAGCAGTTTGTTACGCTCATGCGGCTGAGCTACGCCAGCAAGGCCGAAAACATAATCCTGCTCGTGCAGCAGGCCGAAAAAATAGCGATGCAGGGGCGCGAATGGCAAAAGAATTTCTTGCTGTACTCCCAGCGAATGGTGCGCGAAAATTTTGCCCTGAACCGGCACGCGAGAGAGGTGGTGTACTTAGCCGGAGAGGAGGCCGACTTCAGCGAAAAGTTCTCCATGTTCATTAACCCCGATAACATTTTTCGCCTCTACGAGGAGCTAAACCTTGCCCTGCAGCACCTTGGCCAGAACGGCAACGCCAAAATCATCTTCACCGACCTCGCCCTAAAGCTGGTGAAGCTGATTGTTCCGCTAAAGGATGCGAAGTAGGCAGGATGCAGGTTGACAGTGGGCGCCACAAGCAAAAAAAGAAAGGTTGATTTTTGCCGCGTGCGCTTGGAAATCGCAACATTTTCATGTAATTTTGCGCGGTGGAAAAGATAACCTCCTTGCAAAATACCCGCGTTAAGAGCGTGCTGGCGCTCATGGAGAAAGTCCGCGAGCGCCGCAGGAGCGGATTGTTTGTGGTAGAAGGAGCGCGCGAGGCGGGGTTGGCGGTGCAGGGGGGATACGCCCTGCAAACGCTCTTTGTATGCCGCGACATTTGGGGCAGCAGCAATCCGCTACCCAAGGCAGCGCAATGCTTTGAGGTGTCGCCTGCGGTATTTGAGAAGCTGGCCTACCGCGCCGGCAGCGACGGTCTGCTGGCGGTAGCCGCGCAAAAGGAGCTGCGGCCGGAACGCCTGCAGCTGCCGCAAAATCCGCTTATCATTGTGCTCGAGGCGGTGGAGAAGCCGGGCAACCTCGGCGCCATTCTGCGCACCGCCGACGCCGCCGGGGTTGACGCCGTAATGGTGTGCGACCCGCAGTGCGACGTGTTCAACCCAAACGTGGTGCGCTCCAGCGTGGGATGCCTGTTTACCGTTCAGGTGGCGTGCTGCACGTCGAGCGAGGCGCTGGACTTTTTGCGAAAGCGCGGCATAAAAACGCTGGCCGCCGCGCTCCGGTCGGCAACGTGGTACCACGAAGCGGACATGCGCAGCCCGTGCGCCATTGTGGCGGGCGCCGAAGCCGACGGGCTAACGGATTTTTGGCTACGCGCCGCCGATGCGCGGATAAAAATCCCCATGCGCGGCGCCATTGATTCGCTCAACGTGTCGGTTGCGGCGGCCATCATTACGTTTGAGGCTATGCGGCAGCGAGGATTCAAAAAACATTTGTAAAACTTCATAAAACCTCTGCAAAAATGAAGAAAACGCTATTTTTGCTGGCTGCCGCTGTGCTGGTTGCTTCGTGCGGCGCCAAAGTTCGGGACATTAAGGTAGGCGACGGCATGCCTGCGTTCACCTTGGCGGATACGGTAACCTCCCGGAGCTTGCTTGGCAGGCCAAGCCTCGTTGTATTTTTTGCCACGTGGTGCCCCGGATGTCAGGCCGAGCTGCCGTACATACAGGAGTTTTACGAAAAGTACGGCGAAAGCGGAAAAATTGCCATCGTGGGCTTTGCGCGCGAGCAAACATCCGCCGACGTTGAAGTCCTGTGGCAGCAGCAGGCGTTCACTTTCCCCGCCTACGCCGACCCCGGGCGCAAAATCTACGCCTTGTTTGCCGAAAAAACCATTCCCCGCTGCTACCTGTTCGACGCCTCCGGCAAGCTGGCGTACAAGTTCGAAGGCTACTCGCCGGAGCAGACGGAAGTGCTGCGCAAGGCCGTTGAGCAAGCGGCGTCGCTTTAGCGCAAGGCGTAGCGCCGCAAAAAATTGCAGCGCAAATCGGCAAAAATTAAGCTCGTAAATTATACTTAAGCTATATCCCCATGATGCTTTCTGATTTCTACCCGTCGAAAATGTTCAAGTTTTGCCCTTTTTGCGGGTCAAAAGAGTTTGCGTGGGATGGCGCAAAATCGCACCGCTGCGGCGCATGTGGCCACAGGCTGTACGTCAACGAGGCGGCGGCAACGGTAGCCCTCATCGTCAACGCGCAGGGCGAGCTGCTTTTTGTGCGCCGCAGGTACGACCCCGCAAAGGGAACGCTCGACCTGCCGGGCGGCTTTGTTGATTTGGGCGAAACGGCAGAGCATGCCATCGCCCGCGAGGTAAAGGAGGAGCTGAATCTGGAGGTGAGCAAGCTGCAATTTTTCGGGTCATTCCCCAACCGCTACCTCTTTGGAGGGGTGGTTTACTTTACGCTCGACCTCGTGTTTACCTGCACCGTATGCGATTTCTCACCCCTTTCCGCCGCCGACGACGTCGAAGGCTACCTGTTTGTAGCTCCGCAAAAAGTAAACGTTGACGAAATAGGGTTGGAGTCAATAAGAGAGGTGGTAAAGGCGTACGCCAAACTCATAGCGGAAAGTTAGCTATGCTTTTTGACCATTCATACGCTTTCTTCATTTTTCTCGCTCCTCATCCGGTACGGGAACAACATTTTTCCATTCCAGGCTAAATCTTTTTTTGAGGCGCTACGATATTCAATAGTGAGCGCTTGCGTCGTCCCTAACGGGACTGGGAGGGGGGGCAGCTACGGCTATTTCAAATAAAATACAGTATCAATGAAATACAGTATCCCATGGCTTGTCAATACATTTTCATCGTGCAAATCTTCGAGAATAACACCTGATTTGGGATTAAAATAGTCATTATTACGAATCTTCTGAAAACCGTTTGAGTTCATAAACTGTTCGACATTCTTCAAATCCGTTTTTTCGGTAGCCCTTATAAATTGCTGTTCTACAACAGCATATAGAATGGCATTGTCCTCGAAAAATCCCAGCAATTGATAAGCAGTATCCGGGAAAAAATAATTGTTCAGCAACAAATTGACAAAATAATCTATCCACGAGAGGTAATAAACAGCATCATTCAGCTTGATAACCGACTGATTGTCTTTTAAATATACTTTTTGCTCTGCGCCTTCCGAAACATAATTACTCAAATCAATATCTTTTAGCCAAAGCCCTTGCTCTTCAATATATTTTTTCAATCTTTCTGTTTCTTCACTTTTGCAGTGCTTGTCTGCTTTATCCAAAGAGCCTGACTTCTCGCCTGTTCTAAGGTAGTTGATGGCTGCCTGGATAGCTGCGCTATACCTAACTTCGCTCTTTCCTGAAATGATACGTTGTATTTCATTGTGCATATTATTTTATGTAATACAGAATTTAGCGCCGCTAAGATACAACTTTTCCGGTATCGAACAAAAAATAGGTGGTGTCCATATTCTATTGATATGAAAATATATTTTATTCATATCAATAGAACAGCGTATCGGCAAACCCGCTTTATTGCCCGTAGGGCATTCATCTCTTAGCTATGAATCCCTTACGGGGATAAGAGAAAAGCGGTGTACGTTTCTATTATTTCCATTTTTCTATTGATATGGTTCCCCTGACGGGGAAGGCATAAAAATAGTTCGCGTACAGCATAAAAATTATATCAATAAAACATGGACACCATCAAGTTTTTCAGCAGACCCTAAGTGAAGCTTATGAATTATTTCAGCCTGATATTTTGCCACCTGCCCGCCAGCAATGGCGAGGGGATTACCGTAGGCGTTTGGCTTTTGCGGTTTACTACGATGGAGCGCTGCGCTACGTTGGCCGAGATGTAGCTGCCCAGCTCGCCGAGCGTGACGTTGCCCTTGGTTTCCTGCAGCTTTTTGAGCAGAAAGTAGGTAAACAGCCCGTGCCCTTTTTCTTTGTAGGGGTAGGCTGTTTCGTCGCCCGAGGCGGCGGCGAAGACCACCATGTTGCCAACCGGCGCGCTTGCCTTTGCTTTGATGGCTGGTGCGCTCCGCGCATCCGCCACCAGTGGGGCGCCGGCGCGCGTGGCGCCGCTAAAGCAGGCATCCAGAAAGACCGTAACCGACCGCGCAGGCATGGCGCCAAGTTTGGCGTACAGGTTACTCAGCTTGTAGCCGCTGCTCACGTCTTTGCCGTAGCCGTCAACAGGCAAAAGGTAGGCCGATTTGGAGGCCTCATCCGGTATGCCGTGGCCGACGTAGTAAAAAATGATGCTCGCTTCGCCGTTATACGATTTTGCTACCTGCGCCAGCCAGCTGATTTCGGAGCTAATATTATTTAAGGTGGCGTTTGCTCTATAGTGTACGTTTACCTCCGGCAAGCCCAGCGTTTTTATGCAGTACTCCTTGAATATCTCGCCGTCGCGGGCGGCAAACTCCACATCCGACACCTCATTTTCCTGATAATTTTCGTTGGCGATGACAATGGCAAAGGTTTTGCTGCTGCCTGCGCCGGCTGCCGGTATGTTCATATCCACATCCGACCTCGTGCCGGCCTGCAGCTTCACGTCGCTTATCTGCTGCCTGCCCTTGGGGGCGCTCTGGCCGGCGGCGGGAACGGCTACCTCTATCGGGTCGAAGTTGTAGTCTATGCTGGCCACCGTGTAGCGAAGCGAGGCCTTGTTGCTGTAGGTGTACGACTTTCCGCCGGAGGCCGTAAACTGTACGCTAGCCAGCGCCACATCGTCGTTTTCTATAAAGTAACGGGGTGCTTTGCGGAGGTTGCCCCACTCCGACTTAAACGATTGGGCTTCGGCAATGGGTACCGGCACCAGCCAGTTGCCGTACTTGCTGTTCTGTATCAGGTACACCTCATTGTCGGGGTCGTAGGCGCCAAGCGTCATGCTGCCCAGCGGCAGCCCCTTGGAGCGCTCTGCAATAAATGCCTGCTCGGCCTCTTTGAGCAGGTCGGCGGCTTGGGCTTTGCGGGTGGTTTCGTTTACGCGCCTTTGCCAGTCGGCGGTTTTCTCAAACTCGCCTTTTTTTTGCCATTCGTTGATGGCATTCTGCACGTAGGTCTTGGCGTAGTACTCAAATGTTTTTTTGTAGGCGGCTTCCCGGGCTATCTGCTCTTGCGACACTTCGTTGCCCTGCTTGTCCACCGTGACCCATTTCCCGTCTAAGTTTACTTCGGCATAATTGCTGTCTTTAAATGGCCAAACTCTCACCGCATCATATTTAGGCGCCACAATTTCGTTGCCTTGCTTATCGACGACACCGACTTTGCCGTTTAACTTTATTTCAGCATAATTGCCGCTTAGAAACTGCCAATTTTCAACCTGATCATATTTAGGCGCCCCAATTCCGTTGCCCTGCTTATCGAGGACACCGACTTTGCCGGTTAATGTTACTTTGTAATAATCGCCTCCATAAGAGACGTCATCATATATTGGCGGAACAACTTCATTGCCTTGCAGGTCGCAAGCGCCCTTTTTTCCATTGAGATATACGCCATAGTAACCACCGTAGAGGCTATGGTGCACTACCCTATCGTACTTTTGCTCCAATCTTGCCATAATAGCAGGGTGGTAGTATTCCTGCTGCGCAAAGGTTACTGTTGCAACGCAAATGCAGCAAGCAGCAGCAAATAATTTTAAAGCTATTGTTTTCATGTCCTTTCCTTATTTTTTAATCGTTAGCCCTTTCACCTCCATCTTCATATTCTTATCCCTGATTCTGTTTTTCACCAGCCATTTTTGAAAATCCTCATACGGCAGCTCGCGGGGCAAAATAACGCCGTTTTCGGGGTACATATCATTCACCCCCTGTGTCGTTTGCCTTTGTAAACTCGTTGGGCGAAAAGATGATGTAGAGCGTATTTTGCTCCATCGGTTTTTCGCAGGTCGGCGTGTACTCATCCACGAAGTTCGCGCCCCGCTCGGCGTGGCGCTCCGAGAAGAAAACGTACTCCTGCCCGGCCTTTACCTGCGCCTGCCCCGAGGGGTCGCCGCGGTAGGGCAGCAGGCAGTAAGCGGTTGGCGTGTCGTCCACGAGGTACACGGCAAGGTAGCCGTCCACCGGCGAGCGGAACAGGAGGTAGAGGTCGTCGCCGTGGCGGAAGTCGTCGCTTTCGTACTTGCTCTCCGTGCCGTTGCGCAGCGCCTTTGCCGTGAAGTCCACGCCGGCGCCCTTTATTTCGCGGGCTTTGAAGCACACCGAGGCGTTGACCGTCAGCCGTCCCTGCTCGGTGGTAACCTCCAGCGTCGGCTCTTTTGTATCCTCCAGCCACTCGCCTTTCACCTCGTTTGCCAGCAGCGAAAAAAATGCTTCGCTCACTTTTTCGTTCTCCTCCGTGCGCATCAAAGCGCTGTGCTGCGCAATGGCGGTTCCAAATTTTTTTGCCAGCGCCTCCACCCTTGCCCGCTCCAGCGCTATCTGCTTTGCCTGCGCTACGGGCACGTGCTCCGGAACGGGGTAGCTGTACTCTCCGCAAACGCTCACCACGCCCTGCGCCGCAAGCATGGCGGAGCACGCGCAAAAGGTTAGCAGGCAAAGTAACGATTTGATAAGCATGTTTTGAATTTTGAATTATGAATTATGAATTTTGAATTATGGGCCGCCTCAAAAGTACGATTCTCGCCAGCTCATACTCCATAAGCCTGACTTTTGCAGCTGCCTGCAAAAAAAAAACGCAGCCATGCAAAAAGCAAGGTGCGGTTATACGTAAATTGTGAGAAATATTTGCTATAATGCGCGCGTACGTGCGTGAAACTACGTAACTCGCTGAGCTGTGTGTGTGTGTGTGTGTGTGTGTGTGTGTGTGTGTGTGTGTGTGTGTGTGTGTGTGTGTGTGTGTGTGTGTGTGT
>JAISAC010000044.1 GCA_031266935.1 Prevotellaceae bacterium | reverse complement strand
TCGTGTTTTGTCGGGATTTTTGCTCAGCGAACGGTGTGGCCGGATAAAATTGTAAAAATAAACGGACAGCCCAACTTTAGCGGTAAAGCATGCCATCTCCTTTGCGAAGGTCAGGCTTTCCCTTCGTAAGTTTGCATCTATTTGCCTTAATGTACCATTAGAGCGCTCTATGTATGAGGTATTGATGCTGTTGCTAACGCATTGGGACAGCCTTTGACGAATCCTCTCTTCGCTGCCGAAGACAACCCTTTTCTCTACTTTTGTGACCTTACTCTTCTCCCGCGTTTACGGTAATAAAAAATATCAATTGCAGTAGGACACCATCACATTTTGGGATTATCCGCTAATTCGCTGCTAAGCTGCCGGCTATTTGGAGCAGCTTCAGGTCAAAGGCCGGCGCAATGGCGATGAGGTGCTCAAAAATGTCGGACTGTATGGCCTCGTACCGCTTGGTATCCGTAGTGCTGGCAAAGCAGGTGATTTCGAGGGGAAGCCCGCTTACCGACGGATCCTTGTGCCGCACAACCAGGCTTAGGTCTGCCCGTATGCCGCTTTTGTACTCCAGATAGCGGTAAATGTACGCCCTGAATACGCCCAGGTTGGTAACCCCGTTGGTAATTCCGTTTTGTTTTGGCGCGTCGGTTTTTTTGGCGTTTTTTGCTGCCTCGGCTTCGTCGGCAGCGTCAATATCCTTCAGCGCTTTTTCGGCGCCGTCAACAGCGCGGTACCGCGCCAGCATTTCGGGCGTACAGAATAGCACGGAGCCAACGTCTATGACGATAGCGCGCGAAATGCGGCGAATCCCCGACTCCTGCATGTGCCGCCAATTTTTTACGGAGTCGCTCACCACCAGCTTGTAGGTGGGCACGGTAGAAATGCTTTTATCCCAATTTCTCACCTTGACCGAGGTGAGCGTAATATCCGCAATCTCGCCGTCCACGTCGTAGCCCGGCAGCGATATCCAGTCGCCAATTTGCAGCATGTGGTTGAAGGAGAGCTGCGCTCCCGCCACTAAGCCGGTAATGCTGTCCTTGAAGATGAGCATAATCAGCGCCGACATTGCCCCCAGCCCGGCCAGCAGCGTGTACGGGGACTTCTCGCTCAGGATGGCGATACAAAAAACGGCGGCAAGAAAGTAGAGAATAATTTGCACAAACTGCACCAACCCCCGGATAGGCTTCGATCGGTTGGACTGCTTGCGCTGGTTGAAATCCACGATAGAGTTAAGCGCAGCGTTGATTATCAGCACAATTAGCAGTACTGCCGCGACTTGGTAAACGTTTCCCAGCATTTTGGGCAGCTTTTCGGACTCCCACAGCAGGTCAAAGTTATACTTGAACACCAGCAGCGGGAGGTAGTAGGACAGGTACGAAAAAAATTTGTTCGCCTTGAGAATGGCTACAATTTTGACGTTTTTTTTCTTAATCAACAAGCTGGTTAGCTTGTAGATAAACCACTTGCCAAGCTTGTAAAAAAGTATGGATACGAGCAGGCACAGCAGGAATACAGAAACGGTATAGACAAAATCAGCGCGGCTCTCCGGTCGGATAAGCTCCGATAGCCACGATTTGTATAGCACATTCCAGCCGGATAGCGGGATGGAGTTCGACATGTTGATTTGGGCTTTGACAAAATTTTACAATGCAGCAGCACAGGGCGACGCTAACGGCAGCGCCCGATAGCAGCATAAAATAATTGGTGCATTATGCTGCCTGCTTTCAGCATGCTGTATTTTTTTATATGGTGCGCACGTTGATGTTGAGCGTGGAGGCGCTGTGCGGCCCTACGTTGAACACCTTGATAAGCCCTACTTGTCCCGAAGCGGTCTGAAACGCTACCGTATTGTCGTTGCTCATGTGGTTTACCACGCTGGTGGTGGCTCCGCTTAGCGCATTGGTGATATCCTCGGCCGAAGCGGTTTCGTAGTCAAGGTTGACCTTGACGAGGCGCGTTTCGTTGCGGTTGCTCCACGTTTGCACGCCGTAGCTGCTGTTGTTGAACACACGCGTAACCATGCTGCTGGCGGGAGCTGCAACGGTAACGCCATTCACTTTGCCGTAAAAGAACATGAAGTCAACGTCTTGCTGCGCCTGCTTGGCTTCGGGGAGCAGGAGCACCTTGCTCTGGCTTACGGAGTAGGAGCTGCCAAGCGTGTTGAGCATGTTGAAGCCCAAGAGGGCGTTGGTTTGGACAGCTGGCTGGGAGCCTGTTTTGACTAAAAACTCTGCGGTCGTTGTGCGGTTTTTTCTATCAACGGCCTCTACCACCAGCACAACGTCCGATGTAATGTCGCGCAAGGTGATGGTGCTTTCAAACTTTTTGGGGTTGCTAAACTTGGTAATGGATTTGCTGGGAACTTCCTCGCCATTTACCCTTTTCTTGAAATACCTCACCTCTTTGAGCTTAGCGTCTGCCTTAATGGTAACCAGCACCTCTTTGCTGCCGCCGGCATCAACAAGGGCTTCGGTTGCGCTATCGCCGAAAGAGATGGTTGGCGCGCCGGTGTTTCTGCTGCAACCAACAATACCTAAACACGCTGCGTATGCAGCGAGAACGAAGTAAAAAAACTTTTTCATGCTCTCGAATAAATAAATGAATAAATTGTTATTAGCTCATCGAACATAAATATTTCGACCCCGCAAAAATAGCACAAAGTAAGCTGAATTGCAACCGTTTCGCTAATATTTTATCAACAATCCCAAATTTTATATTTTTGTACTGAAAGTAGCATGTAAAATACATATAAATAGCTAATAAAAAGAACTTTACATATATAATTTTTGAGTTGAATACCATGTATGTGTATGCAATTTGATTTGGGGTATGGCAGCTACTCCGCTATTTTTGTAGCGTAAACATAGTGGTATTGGAATCCTAAATCCTTCAAAAATTTTGATTTTATGGAAAATTTATCTTACGCAAACGGCACGAGCGGCATTGCGCTGCGTGGCGAAACTATCGGCGAGGCGCTGCTGCGTACCGTCGAAAAATATGGCGACCGCGAGGCGCTGGTGGTAGTAGAGCAAGGGTACCGCGCTACCTACCGGGAGCTGTGGGAGCAAGCAACCGTTTTGGCCAAGGCGCTCATGGCGGTGGGCGTGAAAAAGGGCGACCGCGTGGCCATCTGGGCGGCCAACCGCTACGAGTGGGTGCTTACGCAGTTTGCCACGCCGCGCGTGGGCGCCATCATGGTGAACATCAACCCGGGATTTAAGAACGAGGGCGTGGAGTACGTGCTCAAGCAATCGGAGGTGAACTTGCTCATCACGGCGCAAAGGTTCAAGGCTACCGACTACATTGATATTTTAAATACCATTCGCCCGCACTGCCCCTACCCCTCCAACCGTACGGTCATCCTCGACCGCAGCTGGAGCAAGTTCTTGGAGCTGAGCCGGAACATTTCCGACGAGGAGCTGGCCGAGCGCGAGGCGTCGCTCAGCTTCGACGACCCCATCAACATTCAGTACACCTCCGGCACCACCGGCCTGCCCAAGGGCGCCACGCTCACGCACCACAACATTGTGAACAACGGCTTCTTCATCGGCGAGGGGCAGCGCCTCACCGAAAACGACCGCGTGTGCATCCCCGTGCCGTTCTATCACTGCTTTGGCATGGTGCTGGGCAACTTGGCCTGCATTACGCACGGGGCGTGTATGGTTATTCCGGGTGAGGTATTTGAGCCGGAGCTGGTGATGAAAACGGCGCAGGACGAAAAGTGTACGGCGCTCTACGGCGTACCCACCATGTTTATTGCCGAGCTGGCGCACCCCAGCTTTGGCAAGTACGACTTCTCTTTGCTGCGCACGGGCATTATGGCCGGCTCGCCCTGCCCGGTAGATTCAATGGAGCAGGTTATCGCCAAAATGCACATGAAGGAGGTTACGATATGCTACGGCATGACCGAAACGTCGCCCGTTTCGACGCAGAGCATGTACAACGACCCCGTGGACAGGCGCACCGCCACCGTGGGCAAGGTACATCCCCACGTAGAAGTCAAAATCATTGACCCCAAAACCGGCAAAATTGTACCCCGCGGCGAGCGCGGCGAGCTGTGCACCCGCGGCTACTCCGTAATGCTGGGCTACTGGAACGACGCCGAGAGCACCGCCAAGGTCATTGACCGCAACGGCTGGATGCACTCCGGCGACGTGGCGACAATGGACAGCGAGGGCTACGTGGCCATCGTTGGCCGCACCAAGGACATTATCATTCGCGGCGGCGAAAACATATCGCCCAAAGAGATTGAGGATTTTCTTATCAAGCACGAGGGCATTCAGGACGTTCAGGTAATTGGCGTACCCAGCGAAAAGTACGGCGAGGAGGTAATGGCGTGGGTAAAGCGGCAACCCGGATTCGACTACGGCGAGGAGGAGCTGGCGCGCTACTGCAAGGGGCGTATTGCCACCTTCAAAACGCCCAAGTACTGGAAGTTTGTGGAGGAGTTCCCGATGACTGCCGCCGGCAAAATCCGCAAGGTAGAAATGCGCGAAATTGCCGCCAAAGAGTTGGGGCTGGAAAAAGTGAAGTCAATACACACGGAAGATTGAGGCGTATGAAAAAAATATTGATTTTACTTTGCCTGACCGCTTTTTCGGCTCGGGCAGCGCTTGCCGACCCCGGCAGTACGCTTTGCTCCACAATGCAAAAGCCGATAGATCGAGGGGAGCTGCCCGGCCTGATTTACATTATTGCCGACAAGGACAAAATCCTTGATGAGCAGTACCTTGGCATGTCTGATTTGGCGGGCAACAAAAAAATGTCGCCCGATGCGCTGTTCTGGATTGCTTCGCAAAGCAAACCCTTCGCCGGCGTAGCAGTAATGATGCTCGTCGAAGAGGGAAAACTTGATTTGGACGAACCCGTAGCGGCTTACCTTCCGGAGCTCAAGCAAATGATGGTTCGCAGCCTGAAAAAAGAAAACTTTCAGGTGCTGGAAAAAGCAGTAAAACCCATTACGCTGCGCCATTTGCTTTCGCATACCGGCGGAATGACGTTCTTAGGCGGGGTGCAGGAGCAAACAGGCAAAATCGACCAGCTTTCGCTTGCCAACAGCATATACGTTACGGCGATAACGCCCCTGCTGTTCGAGCCGGGCGAAAATTATGAGTATTCCAATCAGGGAATAAATATTGCTGCCGCCATCGTAGAGCGGGCTTCGGGAATGAGCTACGAAACATTCCTGCAAAAGCGAATTTTCGAACCGCTGGGAATGAGCAGCGCCACTTTCTTCCCCGAAGGGAAGCAATTGTCGAATTTAATCCTTCCCTATACGGTAAAGGAGGGAAAAATGGAAGAAATACAAATCAGCTACTTGCAGTATCCGCTGAGCGACAGGAGCAAAAGGCATGTAGAAGCCGGCGGTGGAATTTTTTGCTCGCCCAAAGATTTGCTGAAATTCTACCGGATGATAGCCGCAAAGGGCATTTACAGCAACATCCGAATCGTAAGCGAAGAAAGCATTCGCCAAATGGGAGAAGCGCAGACCGGCATATACCCAAAGAGCCGTAACGGGCTGGGGTGGGCCGTAAGCGACAGCTATATGGGGCACGGCGGAGCCTTAGGTTCGGATACGAAAGTGTATAAGAAAAACGGGCTGATTGTAATGTACATCGTGCAGGGCGATTTCCCGAAGCAGCACGAAACATTTGTCCTGTTTGAGCAAACCGTGAAGCAGCTGTATAGCTTGGAGTAGCCATTAAAAAAGATTGCCGGATAAAAATTTGAGTATTCAAAAAAATTTTTAGTACTTTTACCACAATTAATTCGGCGCTAATTTTTGATATGCTAAAGTTATGGATGATAAACATGTAACGCCTATTCCGCTATGGTAAACAAGCTTATACTTGGCGATAACCTCGAAATTCTGAAAACGTTTGAAGCAGAAAGCGTTGATTTGGTTTATCTTGACCCGCCGTTTTTCAGCAACCGCGATTACGAGGTCATTTGGGGCGATGAGGGCGAGGTGCGCTCGTTTCAAGACCG
>JAISAC010000214.1 GCA_031266935.1 Prevotellaceae bacterium | reverse complement strand
TATTTTTGCCATAATCATACTTTTATATTGTTGAACAATCTATCTCATCGTATTCTTTATGAGTGCCGATGAAGCGAATATACACAAACCGGATTCAGCGCTACAGCGCCTTGCTCATCACTTCGGCAACAATAAATCCGAGGTAGTTGCCTACGGCGTAGCCCACCATGCCTACCGAAATGCCTATCAGTATTACCTGCCGGTTGCCAATGGCAGCGGCCACCACAGGGACGAATGGCGGAGAGTTGATCAGCGCCGTTGAGGATACCATGAAGGTATCGGCGTCAACCTTGCAGAGCTTGCACAGCAGGGCATGCAGGAGCAGCGAGCCGAATACGCAAAAGAACACGTAGCCTGCAATGTAGTATATCTCGGCGTTGAAAAATTGCGTGAAATCTACCATAGAGGCGATGGCCACGTTGAAGATGAGCACCAAAAACATCCCCACGTCGAACGAGTAGCGCAATTTTTGCACCGGCTTTACAAAAGAGGCGGCAATGCTCAGCGTGGTGAGGGCAAGCATGAGGCAGGGCACGTTGATTTCGCCAAACAGCAGCATGGAGAAGCCAATGGAGAGCAGCACTACCGCAGCAGATACTCCCAGCGACTTGAGCATTTGTAGCAACCCGTGGCGCGAGTGCATGAAGTAGTAGGCGCCCTCGCCGGACGATACGCCGGTAGCGCTGTCCCCGGCAGGCGCTTTATACTTTGGCAAAAATTTTCGCAGCAGCACCTTGCCTATCGAAAAAAGAAACAGCAGGTAAAAAAAGCATACCAGCATGTCGCTTGCCTGAAGCTGCATGAACGTGTTCTCCGGCACTTTCAGGGCAAACTGCAAGGCCACCATGTTGGGCGTTCCTCCGGTTTCGACGCCGGCTATCAGCCCTGCAATTTTCCACATATCCGGTATGTACGGGTGGAAAATGAACGAGCCGATAACCGTCATGCAAACAACCGCCACCAGCCCCGTCAGCAGGGCGCGGGACGCTCCGCCAAGCTGCGCCTTCAGGTGGCGAAAGTTGCCCGAAAAAAGCATGAGCGGAATGGCAAACGGGATGACCAAATCGCACACGCCGGATTGCAGCTTGCGCAGGCTAGCTAAGCGCTCACCCTCGAGCACCCCCAACTCTGCAAATAGCCATATCACCAGCGCAAAGAATACTCCCGCAAAGTAGGCCACGAGCACCTCGCCGATTTTCTGTACCGACTTGAACTTTTTGCACATACGCAAAATCAGCACGGGCGTTGCTATGTACAGCAAAAGGGAAAAAATTGATAGCAGCATGTAAAGTTTTTTTAAGGGTTAATAGTTAGGTTGAGTGGAGGAGAGCCGGGGTGGGGGGTGGAATTTTCTTAAACCCCCTGCTCCAGCATTGCCTGCGCCACCTTCATAAATCCTGCAACGTTGGCGCCCTTTACGTAGTTTACGTAGCCGTCGGGCTGGCGGCCAAACTTGAGGCAGGCTTCGTGGATGTTGCTCATAATTTGGTGCAGCTTTGCATCTACCTCCTCTTTTGTCCAGCTGTACTTCATGGCGTTTTGCGACATCTCCAGCCCCGACACCGATACGCCGCCTGCGTTTACGGCCTTGCCGGGCGCAAACATTACGCGGTGGCGTATGAGCTCGCCGATGGCCTCCGGCGTACAGCCCATGTTCGACGTTTCGGCCACGCACAGCGTTTTGTTTGCAATCAGCGCTTTGGCGTCGTCGCCGTTGAGCTCGTTCTGTATGGCGCAGGGCAGCGCAATGTCCACCTTGAGCTCCCACGGCTTTTTGCCGGCAGCGAACTTTGCACCGGCAAACTTTTCGGCGTAAGGCTCCACCACATCGTTGCACGAGTCGCGCAGCTCCGTCATGTAGGCTATCTTTTCGGCGTTCAGCCCCTGCTCGTCGTGGATGTAGCCGTCCGGGCCGGAGATGGCGACCACCTTTGCCCCCAGCTCGGTTGCCTTGAGCGCTGCCCCCCACGCCACGTTTCCAAATCCCGAAATGGCGACGGTCTTGTCCTTGATGTCCATTTCTTGCAGGTGGAGCATGTGCTGCACAAAGTACACCGCCCCAAATCCTGTTGCCTCCGGGCGAATGAGCGACCCGCCCCATCCTATGCCTTTGCCCGTAAAGACTCCGGTATTTTCGCGCGCGAGCTTTTTGTACCATCCGTACATGTAGCCAATTTCGCGTCCGGCCACGCCAATGTCGCCGGCGGGCACGTCGGTTTCCGCCCCGATGTGCCGCCAGAGCTCCGTGATGTAGGCTTGGCAAAAGCGCATTACCTCGCCCTTTGACTTGCCCTTGGGGCTAAAGTCTGCGCCGCCCTTTGCGCCGCCCATGGGCAGGGTGGTGAGCGCGTTTTTGAACGTTTGTTCAAAGCCCAGAAACTTGAGCGTTGAGAGCGTTACCGAGGGGTGAAAGCGCACGCCGCCTTTGTAGGGGCCAAGGGCGTTGTTGAACTGCACGCGGTAGCCTGTGTTTACCTGCGCGCGGCCTTTGTCGTCGTACCATGCCACCTTAAAGGTAAAAATACGGTCTGGCTCTACGAGATTTTCAATAATGTTGGCTTCTTCGAACTCAGGATGGCTGTTATACACCTCCTCTACCGATTCAAGCACTTCCTGTACTGCTTGCAGATACTCGGCTTCGTGCCCATACTTGGCGCTAAGCCGGCTCATTACTTGCTCTACTTTCATGGTTTATAAAAACAATAAATAAATTAAAATCAAAATCAAAATATAGCGCTACAAATATAGCCTTTTTTTACGAAATTGAATGCTGCGTAGCTATTTCTTTTTTTGAGGCGCTGTGGCAGGGCAACCGCACGAAATTTAAAGATGAGCATTTGTGTGCGTTTGTGCCGTCCCGTATGGCAGAGTATGGTAGAGAACCCGTAACGCCTACAGGCCATAGCTTAGCGTGTGGGCACACGTTACGCACTGCTCAGCGAGTTACGTAATGCAGAATAATGCTATCTTTGCCGGAGTAAAAATAAAATCCGAAAAGTTTTATGGATAAGGCAACGCTACGGAGGATTGACGCGAACAGGGCAGCGTACGAGCGGCTGAAAAGAGACAGCAGCTATACCGATGTGCGGTTTAGCGAAGCAACCGGCGGGCTGATGGCTATCCACAGGGAGCATTGCTTTGACCCTACTATCGGAAAATTCGGCATACCGCACGGCGACTACGAAAGAATTGCTGCGGAAACGCTGTATGAGTATGGGCAAGGTTGAAGCGCTTGTGCTATATTATCACGACATAAATACATTTGACGAACAACATTTAATAAAGGCCTATCACGGATACTTGAAATTGTCAAAAAACAGAGGTGTACAAACAGTGTACTGTATTGTAAATAGAAAGTTACATAAGATTATGGCATAAAAAATGCCGGTGATAAATCACCGGCTCGCTCAGGCTACGGGTATGCAAGCAGTGACCCCTAATCTGGTGAACGATTCGGGATTTGAACCCGACGCTTGCCTTGAACAATTCGCTCCATAATTTTCGCTACAAATGTACAAATTACTTCCGAAAAAACAAAAAAATTGGGCTAAATCTTTTTTGAGGTGATATGAAAATAGTGGGGCAGCAGGAAACCTCATTTACTCACTTGTGTTTATTTTAAAGTGTTCGTGAACTCGCTACGCTCGGTTTCACCTAATTTTTTTAACAAAACAACCTCAGTAGCACATAGTTACATAATGTATCCAACCTTATTACCTCATTTTTTTTCGTGTCTATTTCATCGTTTTAATGGGGTAATGAGGTTGTTGATATGCGCATTAATTCATTGCTACTGAGGTTGTTTTGTTAGATAAATTAGGTAAAACCGAGCGTAGCGAGTTCACGAACACTTTAAAATAAACACAAGTGAGTAAATGAGGTTTCAAACTTTCGCGGGAATGACAGTGGGTGAGGGAGGGAAAAAATGGTTTTTTTGCAGCGTCGGCAAAAGAGCTGCGAAAATGCAGCCAACCCGCGTAAACATTGCCCTGCACGATGTTTTTGATACGCTAAGGAAAGCTATTTATTGTTTATTTTTAGCAACTTAACAATTATTGATTTTTAAATATTGAAAAAAGGTGCATCTTTGCAGTGTCTTATCTCATGTTTTTATTGGTTGTTTGTAAAAAAAACGTGCTAACAAATGCTATCAACTTTTTCCATACGCATTGCTCTACTTCCCGTAACGCCTACAGGCCATAGCTTAGCGTGTGGGCACACGTTAAACACACACACACACACACACACACACACACACACACACACACACACACACACACACACACACACACACACACACACACACACACACTGCTCAATGAGTTACGTAATGCGGCCTTAGCATACGTAATTTTTTCGACTTTTACAACACTTTGTACCCTTTCTTTTTTGATGAACGACCGTATGCTGCGGCCGTTCATTTTTTTTGCTACTGCAGGCAAGCTGCTGCCGCTGCTCCGGCGCGGTAATGCGCAGCGCGCTCCCTCGCTGCTTGCGGCTGCCAGCTTCCCTTGCATCCCCAATAAGTGGCTGCGTTTTTTGGCTGCTTATGTTTTCAATTCTTTATTTTTTCACTTTAAACCAATTATTATGTACCAAAAATTGTTCGATCAGAATCGAACGGGGCAGATAGCGTCTGCGCCCGTTCAAACGACCGGCGGTACGGTAGCGGTAAGGCGCGCGAAGCGCTTGCTGCTGTCGTTAATGCTCTGCGCAGCCTTGCCCTGGTCGCTGAATGCGCAAGACCTCAACATCTCCGGCACGGTAACCGGCTCCGACGGCGAGCCGGTTGTAGGGGCAAGCGTTGTGGTGAAGGGCTCAACCGTTGGCGTGGCTACCGGAGCGGGCGGGAGCTACAGCATCACCGCGCCCGCCGACGCAACGCTGGTGTTCTCGTTCCTGGGCATGGCCACCCGGGAGGAAGCCGTTGCAGGACGTGGCCGCATTGACGTTACGCTGGGCGGAAGCGACCAGTACCTCGACGAGGTAGTGGTGGTGGGCTACGGCGTACAGAAGAAGCGCGATTTGACCGGCGCCGTTTCGTCCGTCAAAATGGACGACGCGCCGGTGGGAACATTCTCAACTATTAGCCACGCGCTGGCGGGTAAGGCCGCCGGATTGCAGGTAACGCAAAGCAGCGCGCAGGCAGGCGGCGGAGCTAAGTTCCGTATTCGCGGCGAAACTTCGCCATCGGGAGGCGCGGGTAACGAGCCGCTGTTTATAATCGACGGCTTTCCTATTTCGCCGCGCGACAATGCCGCCTCGGGAAACCAGTATAATGCAGGTACCCTCGATAATGTGCTGGCGTCAATCAACCCCAACGACATTGAAAGCATTGAGGTGCTCAAGGATGCCAGCGCTACCGCCATCTACGGTTCGCGCGCAGGGCACGGCGTGATTATTATCACTACCAAGCGCGGCAAGCAGGGCGAAAAGGTAAAGGTGAGCTACTCGGGCAACGTGTCGGTGCAGCAGATGAAAACCGGCTACGAGATGCTCAGCGCGCGCGAGTTCATGGAGCAAAATAATAAAGATGCCTCCGAAAAATTTCTTTACGATAATGGACTGGACATTTACGCCGGATACAGACCTACCACAAGCAATGTTTTCGATGGCGGCAAATATACGCCTGAGCAGATTGCTTCGGCGGCCACTACCGACTGGCTGGGCGAGATTGTCCGTACCGGCATGCAACATTCGCACAACCTTTCGCTAACCGGCGGAACTGAGAGCGTTCAGTACTTGGCTTCGGTGAACTACTTCAACCAGGAAGGTATTTTGAAAAACAACAATGCCAACCGCTTTACAGCCAACGCCAACTTGGACAATCAGCTTTCGAAGTATTTCAAAACAGGATTTTCGTTAAACGTAAGCCGCAACCAGTATGACAACGTTCCGCTGGGCAGCTCCGAAAATGAGGCTTCCGGCATTATTGCTGCGGCGCTGCGGTTTTCGCCTTTCACTCCGGTGCGCGATCCGGAAACAGGAGAGCTTTCTACAAATCCTCTGCTGGCAAACCTTCCCAACCCAGTCGGTCTGCTTGATATTAGCGACAAGACTACAAAAGATCGCCTGCTGGGGTCGGCCTACCTGCAGGCAAACCCGATAAAGGACTTGACCCTGAAGTTGAACGTGGGCGTGGATAGAGGTTTCCAAAAGCGGCAGCAGTATGTGCCGACTACTGTGCCGTACGGCAAAAACAGAGGCGGACGCGCTGATGTGAATGAAAACAGCTACGTTGACTATCTGGCGAACTTCACGGCTCAGTATGTCAAAACTTTCGGCGAGCATAATGTAACCGCTTTAGCCGGCTACGAGTATCAGCAGTTCAACTCGGAAAGCTTGTACGCCGGCAATCAGGAGTTTCCCATTGACGGTTATATCTACAACAATTTGAACGTGGGAGCTTACGCCAAACCGAGCGTAGGATCGGGCGCAAGCTCAAGCAGCTTGGGGTCGTACTTTGGCCGTATCAACTACTCGTTTATGGGGCGCTACCTGCTGACGGCCACCATTCGCGCCGACGGCGATTCGGACTTCAACCCCGACTACCGCTGGGGCTACTTCCCGTCAATTTCTTTGGGCTGGCGCTTCAGCGACGAGTCGTTCATGGCGCCGGTAAGCAACATCCTTTCTAACGGTAAGCTGCGCGGTAGCTACGGAGAAACAGGTAACTCCAACGTGGGCAACCGCATATCGGATGCGTACGGCTCTTCCGGCAGCTTCATTTTCGGAGGAAATTATGCCAAAGGCGTAGGCGTAAGTCGCGTGGGTAATCCGAAGCTGACTTGGGAAACCACCACCGAGTACAACATCGGCTTGGATTTGGGTTTTTTGAAAAACCGCATAAATTTGTCGGCAGAGTACTACCACCGCGTTATTTCGGATTTGTTGGTAACAAACAAAGCGCTGATGTCGTATTCAGAACCAACTTCAATTACCGATAGGCCATCTACGGCTGCCAACATCGGCAAAACGCAAGGCACGGGCGTTGAGCTTACGCTGAACACGGTGAACATTAAAAGCAGCGATTGGACATGGACAACCGATATTTCGCTTACTTCCTACGAAGACCGTTGGCTGGAGCGCGACCCCGACTGGAAACCCAATGTGTACCAATCGGAGAATGATTACGTTCGCTCCATCTACAAGTATCGTAGCGACGGCTTGCTGCAGGCAGGCGAAGCTGCTCCGGCCTGGCAAGCAGCGCTGGCGCCCGGTCAAATTAAGCTGATAAATCGGCAAGATGAGGAAGGACTTGAAAACAGAATTACGGCAGCGCTCGATCAGGAATTGATTGGCTCGGAAGACCCCGCCATGATATTCGGAGTTAACAACACCGTGCGCTGGAAAAATTTGGATTTCAATATTTACTTCTACGGAGAGGTAGGACGCCTGCGCGGAATGAGCTACTACGAAGCCTGGGCTACCGGATTTAACGGCGACGTAAACAACATGAGCAAAGGAACGCTGGACGTATGGCAGCACGATAATCAAGGCTCTACAAGGCCCAGCGCAATTCCAAACCAGACTTTTTCGGGCGGAGTAAGCGCTACCGACTACTACTACAAAAAGATAAGCTACATCCGCTGCCGTAACATCACGCTGGGGTACACCGTCCCCGTTCCAAAGACGCTGATTTCGACCTTGCGCGTGTATGCCGACGTGAATAATCCGTTTGTCATTTCCAACTGGACGGGCATTGACCCCGAAACCGACGGGCACAACTACGCATATCCCAGCGTCAGGTCTTTCAGCTTGGGTGTAGAAATCTCATTTTAACACTTAAATAAAAAATAAAATTATGAAACAGATAAAGTTATATTTAGTATGCGGGCTGCTTGCTGCGGCGTTATCGGGTTGTGAGCTCAACTCGGAGTTGTATAGCGACATTAGCCCCTCAACCGGCTATCCCTCCACGGCCAAAGATGCGCAGGAGTTGCTGACTTCCTGCTACGAAGTATTTGGAGCCACCGGCTACTCCGATCGCCTGTTCAGCCCGGGCGGAGGCCTTTGGACGTTGAATTGGGTTATTAGCGACTATGGCCTTGTAGATCGTGGCGCCGATGCCGAAGGATGGCATGCCTTGGCGTACGCTCGTTGGAGTCCGGCTACTGCCAACGGAAATGTCAACGATTGGAGATTTTACAATCAGCTGGGCAAGATGGAGATGACCATCGACCGTATTAAAGGCATTGAAATGGACGAAACGCTGAAAAAGCAATACATTGCCGAGCTGGAGTGCGGACAGGGTTTTCTTGCATTTATGCTCTATGACTTCTACGGCCCCATTGTTATTGCCGACCTTGAAACGCTGAAAGACCCGGCTGCAATGGCCATCCTGCCGCGTAAAACGGAAGCCGAAATGGCGGCGTACATTACAGGTAAGCTCAACAGCGCTGCCGCCGTGCTGCCCAAAGCGAATGCCGAAACGCAGTCCGGACGCTTCACGGCAGGGCTTGCCCACATGGTGCTGCTGAAGTACTACATGCAGCAGAAAGACTGGGCTAACGCCGTGAAAGAGGGGCGCGAGCTGCAAAAAGCCGAATACGGATACAGTCTGGTAACTGTAGGGATGAACGGATACTCGCCTTACGCCAGCATATTTTTGGAGGCCAACGAGTGGAACAGCGAAGTTATCTGGGCATCGCCGCTGCAAAGGGGAACCAAAGAAGGTAAGTGGCTGGCGTACGTGCTGCCCGGCAACTATAGCGGATTAGGCGGCTGCTGGCGCATGTGGACAGCGCCCTGGAGCTTTTACGACACTTTTGACGACGCTGATGACCGCAAAGCTACCATGGATACTACACTCATTACCAGCGGAGGAGTAACCTACACGAGATCAAACCCCGGAACCGCCGTCAACTCGTGGGAGACGCTTAGAACCGGTCCTCTCACCATGAAGTATCCCATAGAGGCAGGTACGGGGGCAGAGTCGTGGTTTACCGATTTTATTGTGTATCGCTATGCCGATGTCATTACGTTGCTTGCCGAGGCATTGGTGCAAAGCGGTACCGCCTACTCCGGAGAGCCTCTCACCCTGCTTAATCAGGTAGTAACGCGCGCGGGGCTGACTGCCTATACTACCACGGAGATTCCCGATAAAGATAAGTTTATTGAGGTGCTGCTGGAAGAGCGTGCAAAAGAGTTCTACTGGGAAGGATGCCGCCGTCAGGATTTGATACGCAACGGGATATTTAATGCAAAAATGTATGCAAAAGCCACCGCTGCACAGCAAAATACTAACATTGCGCCAACCGACGCAACCGACACAAAGCATTACCGCATACCATTCCCCGAAAGCTTGATTACCGAGAGCAAGGGAGCAGTAGTGCAAAACCCATACTAACCCGTCAAGGGGCGTATAACAGTAACCCAGCGCTTAGAAGAAAGAGGCTGTGTCCGGAAAAGCATTTTCGGCGCAGCCTCTTTTTCACCTCATTTTTTTCAACGCATCTCAAAAAAAATAACCTACCAGTTTACCTTTATTGCAATTAGATGTTTTATTTGTATCTTTGCGATTATATTCAAATAGCGTTGCTATGTCCGATAAACCATATCCAACCGAAGATAATACGCCGTCAACCGTCGGAGAACTTGCTGTGGCTTACTGCAGCATGGATCTTGGCGCTTCATCGTCCAGCGAGTGGAATCCCAATGCCCCATTCTGTGGTACGCAGGAGGAGTGGTGGAATCACTTCCGCCGCATTGAGGAGGGAAAGTTCTACACACCGGAAGAAGCCGATAAGGAATTTGAAGTATGGAAGAAGAAATTACTCGCAAGCCGTATGTAGTTAGCGGAGCATTCTTCCCTATTTCTACACTATCTACCCCGAATGTCGGTATCTTGCAACAAAAAACCGCATATCCCGCAACATCATTCATACGCATTTTTAAATTCGCTTTTATAAAATTATTTCGCCGAAAAGTTTTATAATTCAAAATTATTTCCTATTTTTGCATCAAATAAACGACGAATGAGGATTGTATCGCACAAGAAATTGAAAGATTTTTATGAAACGAAAGGACGCGAAGATTCGCGTGTCGCTCTTGAACGCTGGTATCATGCCGCGTTGAAAGCCGAATGGAAAAACCTGTCAGACGTAAAAGTTGATTTTCCGGCAACCGACTTCACCGGCAATCAGCACTATGTTTTCAACATCAGGGGAAACAGATACAGGCTGGTCGTTGTTATAAAATTTACAATGGGATATATTTATATCCGGTTTGTGGGTACCCACGAAGAATATAGTAAGATAGATTGTTCAGCTATATAAAATTATACGGAATATGGACAGGATAACGAAAGAGCGGTACGAATTTGCGCTTGCAAGGGTAGAGGAGCTTTTGCCTCTGGTCGATGACAGTACCTCCGCCAATGATAAAAAAGCATTGGAGTTGGGCGTGATGTCGGATATTGTAATAGCATACGAGACGGTGCATTTTCCCATTAAGCAGCCGACCGTGGCCGAACTGATAGAGTTATATCTGGGGGAAAGTGGAATGACACAAAAACAGCTTGCACACGAAATAGGGGTAAGCCCTTCGCGGGTGAATGATTATATCGCGGGACGCTCCGAGCCGACATTGAAAAATGCAAGTTTGCTGTGCCGGATATTGGATATACCGCCGGCGGATATGCTAAGGGTTTGAGATAAGCGTTATCTCAATACCACCCTTTGTACATTAGGTATCCTTCGGCGTTTTTGATAATCATGCGCTGGACATCCTCCTGCGTGAGCGTTTTGACCTTTTTTGCGGGTACGCCGGCGTAGATGCTGTACGGCTCCAGCTGCGCGTTGCTTAGCACAAGCGCGCCTGCCGCCACAATGGTGTTATCCGGAATTACGGCGTTGTCGAGCAGCGTTGCTCCCATGCCCACCAGCACGCTGCTGCCCACAGCGGCGCCGTGTATGATGGCGTTGTGCCCCACCGACACGTCGCTGCCAATGGAGACTTTTGAGCGCTGGTAGAGCGTGTGCAGCACCGCGCCGTCCTGTATGTTCACGCGGTTGCCAATGGCGATGGAGTTAACGTCGCCGCGCAGCACCGCGCCGTACCAAATGCTGCAATCATCGCCTATCACAACGTCGCCTATGATGACCGCAGTTTCGGCTAAAAAGCAATTTTTTCCGATTATCGGCGCAAAGCCTCGGAGGGGTTTTATCAATGCCATTTAAAAAAGATTCAAAGATTCAAAGATTCAAAAATTCAAAGATTCAAAAATTCTCCCATCTGTGTTCATCTCTCCCATCTGTGTCATCTGTGTGCCTAATATTCGTAATTCGTAATTCCTAATTCAAAGATTCGCCTCACAGCTTCCACCACCTCGTTGGGTGAATGAATAACGCCTCCGTTGCGGCCAAAATGGGCAACCGGCAAGCTATTTCCTACCGCCAAGCGAACATCCTCTACCATCTGTCCGGCGCTAAGCTCTACGCACAAAATGCCTTTGAGCTGCTTTGCGCGCGCTGCTATCTGCGTGGTCGGAAACGGGTACAGCGTGATGGGGCGAAATAGCCCAACCTTAACGCCCTCGGCGCGCAGCAGCTCTACCGCCTTTTGCCCGATGCGCGCCGATATGCCGTAGGCTGCTATCAGGTATTCGGCGTCGCCGCACAGCAGCTCCTCGTAGCGCACTTCTTTTTCCCGTACCTCGGCGTACTTAGCCTGTAGCTTTTGGTTGAATTTTTCGTGCTTTGCGGGGTCCAGCTCCACCGAGGTGATAATATTTCGGGGGCGGTTGCGCTTTCCGGTAGTCGCCCAGCTCCCGGTATCCCTCAGCACCTCCTCGCGCGTACGGCGCGGACGCGGTTCGAGCAGCTCCACCTTTTCCATCATTTGCCCGATAACGCCGTCGGCGAGAATCATTGCGGGGTTGCGGTACTTGAAGGCAAGGTCGAAGGCAAGGAAGACAAAATCGTGCATTTCCTGCACCGACGAGGGCGCCAGCACAATCAGGTGAAAATCGCCATGTCCGCCGCCCTTGGTGGCCATAAAGTAGTCGGCCTGCGAAGGCTGGATGGTGCCCAGCCCGGGGCCGCCGCGCGATACGTTCACCACGAGGCAGGGCAGCTCCGATCCTGCGAGGTATGACAAGCCCTCGGCCATGAGGCTGATTCCGGGGCTTGACGACGAAGTCATAGCCCGCTTGCCCGTGCTTGCCGCGCCGTACACCATGTTGATGGACGCTACCTCGCTCTCGGCTTGCAGCACCACCATGCCGCTGGTTTCCCAGGGGCGCAGCTCCATCAGCGTTTCCATTACCTCCGACTGGGGCGTTATGGGGTATCCAAAGTAGGCGTCGCAGCCGCAGCGTATGGCCGCCTCTGCAATAACCTCGTTACCTTTCATCAAACGTAGCTCAGACATATTATCGTACTCAATATTTTACAGTCAGTATTTACACTCAATATTTTACAGCCAGTATTTACAACTTACTCGCTTGCAGCGAGTTTCACCTTGTAAACGGTAATTACGCTGTCGGGGCATACCAGCGCGCAGCTGATGCAGCCTGTGCAGGCGTCGGGCTGGTGCATGTAGGCGTAGCGGTAGCCTTTGCCGTTCACCTCCTGCGCAAGCGCTATTACCCCAACGGGGCACGATACCACGCAAACTTCGCATCCCTTGCACTTTTCAGTATCTACTACTATTGCACCTCTTATTTTTGCCATAAAATTTTATGTTGATATAAACAGCTCATCGCTTACGCACCTCCCAGAAAAATTTGCTTTACTGCTTCCCACTCTGCCCAGATGTCGGTAGCAGATACCTCGCCGGACATCACTACGAAAAATAATATTACCATAATGAGCATGGCAACAGCCGTAATTTTTTTTACCCTCCGGTATCGCTTTACCGCTTTTTTATTTTCGTTACTGCGGCGTGCTCGCCAGCCGAAGTAGAAGTTAGCGATAACAAGTAAAGGTACAAATGTATAACAAATAATCAAATAAATATTCATCTTTTTAGATTTTAAGAAAGCGTTTTGAATTTAAAAAATTAACATGTAATTTGTTGAAATTCATCAAACTGCTTAGGCAAGGCAGCCGGGAGCAAGCTTCCGAACAACAACATTTTTATAGCGTATAAGCCGTAAGGATAGCGCTATACCGGTGAACATAAAAAATGAGCGGACATAATGCTATTTGGCCGCTCATCAAAATAAAAGTCGAAAATATTGCAAAAGTCGAAAAAAATACATGTTGGACATAATGCCAAACTACGTAACTCGCTGAGCAGTGTGTGTGTGTGTGTGTGTGTGTGTGTGTGTGTGTGTGTGTGTGTGTGTGTGTGTGTGTGTGTGTGTGTGTGTGTGACGTGCGCGCACACATCCGGAGTTATGGATTGTGCGCGCTATGGCAGTAAGAAGAGGTGTTGTATTCATGGTATATCATATGTAGCATATTATCGTCGCATACCTTTTTTGTAGCTTTGCGAAAAATTAATTTCAGGTGGACAAAGCTTGATTACGTCAGCCAAAGCAGGCTCGCCCAAAGAAAAGTGTTTTTCCGAGTAGCCGGCAACCATATTTTTTACAGCCCAATTATACTGTATTTCGTTTTCTATTTTTGCCATAATCATACTTTTATATTGTTGAACAATCTATCTCATCGTATTCTTTATGAGTGCCGATGAAGCGAATATACACAAACCGGATTCAGCGCTACAGCGCCTTGCTCATC
>JAISAC010000210.1 GCA_031266935.1 Prevotellaceae bacterium | reverse complement strand
CCCCCCCCACCCCACCCCCCCCCCCCCCCCCCACCGGTGGGGGGTGGCTCCCCCCTAATATCGTGCCCCACCCCCCCCCCCTTTGTAGCGGGGCCGGGGGTGAGGTCTCTACGGTTTTTATATCCGTTATATGTTATTTTATTTCTCATCCTTTACTGAGTTTACTGCTGCTGTTCGAGCTTTTTAAGCTCTTCCGAGTGCGTAAATTTTATTACGTTCACGTAGCGCAGCTTTTTAAAGTCAACCTCAAGCTTTACGCGTATCTCGTGGAAATTTCCCTTTCTTGTTTCGTACGAGGTTATTGTGCCTACCACAATACCCTCCGGAAACATGGCGGAGTAGCCGCTGGTCTCTACGGTATCGCCCACCTCGACCTGCACGTGCTGCGGCACCTCCGACAGAATAGCTTCGCGGTAGTTGAGCCCGTCCCACATGAGCGTACCCAGATAGCCCGTTCGCCTGATGCGCGCGCTGATTCTAAAATCGCGGTTAAGCAGCGACATTACGGTGGCGTAGTGCGCCGATGTGTTGAGAATAATACCCACCACGCCGTTGTCGGCTACCACGCCCATTTCGGGGGAAACATTTTGCCACTCGCCTGCGTTCAGCACAAGGTAGTTGTTTTGCCTGTTGGTCGTGCTGTTCACCACCTTGGCAGGCATGTAGCTGAACAGATAGCCTGCGCCGGAGCTTACCTGTACAGCGCTGTTGGCGTTATCGCAGCTTTGGTAGTGGTCGAGCTGGTTGCGCAGCTTGGCGTTTTCGCGCAGAAGCATTTCGTTGTCGTCCCTGAGCGCAAGGTAGCTTGTAGCATTTTTGGCAACCTCATAGCAATAGCTTTGTACCACCTGTAAGGCGCCAAACATTTGCGTTCGCTGGTAGTAGGAGTTGTACGAAAGCAGCAATACGGCAATGCTTTCCAAGATGAGGAAAAGGATAAAGCCGCGAAAGCGGAGTATGAATCTTATCAGATTGCCCATTAAAAAACCATATTGAAAAGGGTGCATTTCAAATTGTCGCTTCAATTTGAAATGCACCGTATTGAAAAACGAAATTAATCTGAAAGCAGATGGCGTCCGGAAGTTCTCAACCCTATAAAGCTGTCAAGTATCTGATTTTGCAACTGCTACCTCATCAAAAATGAGAAATTTCCGATGTTTTTCAGCGCAATACCCGTTCCTCTGGCAACCGCGTGTAGCGGGTCTTCTACCACGTGGAAGGGGATGTTGATTTTTTCCGACAGGCGCTTGTCTAAGCCGCGCAGCAGCGCTCCGCCGCCGGTAAGGTAAACGCCTTTGAGCACTACATCGGCGTACAGCTCCGGCGGAGTTTGCTCCAGCACGCCCAGTATTCCGCTTTCAATTTTTGATACGGAGCGGTCGAGGCTGTAGGCCACCTCCTGGTACGAGATGGGCAGCTCAATAGGCAGCGCCGTCATCAGGTTTGGCCCGCGCACCGTATAGTCGGCGGGAGGGTTGTCCAACTCGGTAATGGCGCTCCCCACGTTGATTTTAATCTCTTCGGCCGTGCGCTCCCCGATTTTAATGTTATGCTGATGCCGCATGTATGACTGTATGTCCGCCGTAAAAACGTCGCCGGCAATGCGCACGCTTTTGTTGCACACAATGCCGCCCAGCGCAATGACGGCAACCTCTGCCGTGCCGCCACCTATATCCACAACCATGCTGCCCTCCGGCGCCTCTACGTCAATCCCTATGCCCAGCGCCGCGGCCATAGGCTCGTATATCATGTAAACATCCTGCCCTCCGGCATGCTCGGCCGAGTCGCGCACGGCGCGTATTTCCACCTCCGTGCTGCCCGACGGGATGCATACCACAATACGCAGCGATGGCCTCAAAATGTGCCTGCCCGAGTTGATTTTTTTTATCATCCCGCGTATCATTTGCTCGGCGGCGTTGAAGTCGGCAATTACGCCGTCGCGCAGCGGGCGTATCGTTTTGATGTTTTCGGGTGTTTTGCCGTGCATTTGCCGCGCCGGCTCGCCAACGGCAATTAGCCTGCCGTTGTTCTGATCAATGGCGACGATAGAAGGTTCGTCAACCACAATGCGGTCGTTGTGGATGATTACAGTGTTGGCTGTACCCAAGTCCATAGCCAACTCCTGAGTAAAAAGTGAAAAAAATCCCATTCTATGAGTTCCGATATTTACGATTTATATAATTCTGCATACTTCTCAAATAATAAGGCGCTAATGCTTAAAATGCCTCACGCCTGTGGTTACCATGGCAACGCCGTTTGCGTTGCAGTAGTCAACGCTTTTCTGGTCGTTCACCGACCCGCCCGGCTGGATAACGGCAGCAATGCCCGCCTTGTGCGCAATTTCTACGCAGTCGGGGAAGGGGAAAAATGCGTCGGAGGCCATCACCGCCCCCTGCAGCGAAAACCCGAACGAGGCAGCCTTTTCGATGGCGTGGCGCAGGGCGTCCACGCGCGAGGTTTGCCCCACTCCGCCGGCAATAAGCTGGCTGTCCTTAGCCAGCACAATGGCGTTCGATTTGGAGTGCTTCACCAGCTTATTGGCAAAAATCAAATCCTGCACCTGTTCGGCGGTGGGCTTTGCCGCTGTTACGGAGGTCATGTCCTGCTCCGTTTCTACCGACAGGTCTTGCTCCTGCACCGCCACGCCGTTGAGCAGCGTACGGCTTTGCGCTGCCGGCAGCTCAAATGTTTTGGCCGCAAGAATAATACGGTTTTTCTTTTGCTTCAAAATGGCCAGCCCGTCGCTGCTGTATGCGGGGGCAATCACCACCTCGCAGAACAGCTTGTTTACCTCCTCGGCGGTTGCTTTGTCCAGCTCGCGGTTGCAGGCCAGCACACCGCCAAACGCCGACACCGGGTCGCCGGCCAGCGCCGCCGTCCACGCCTGCAGCAGCGTTGGGCGCGAAGCAGCGCCGCAGGCGTTGTTGTGCTTGATAATGGCAAATGTCGGTGCGTCGAACTCGCGGATGAGCCTCACCGCAGCGTCAACGTCGAGCAGGTTGTTGTACGAAATCTCCTTGCCGTGCAGCTGCTCGAACATGTCGCCAAAATTGCCGTAGAATATCGCCTTTTGGTGAGGATTTTCGCCGTAGCGTAGCGGCATGGCGCCGTGTACGCTCTGCTTAAACGAAGGAATGTGCTCGCTGCGGTTGAAGTAGGAAAAAATGGCGCTATCGTAGTGGCTCGACACGTTGAAAGCTTGCGCTGCCAGGTATTTGCGGTTGGCCGACGTGGTGCCGCCGCCGTTTTCTTTGAGCATGGACAGTAGCTCGGCGTACTGCCGGCGCGAGGCGACAATAGCGACGTCGCTGTAGTTTTTTGCAGCCGCGCGGATAAGCGAAATTCCGCCAATATCTATTTTTTCGATTACTTCGGCCTCGGAGGCGCCCGAAGCCACCGTTTCTTCAAAGGGGTAGAGGTCGACAATCACCAAATCTACCTCCGGTATTTCGTACTGCTCCAGCTGCCGGCTGTCGTCGGAGTTGCTGCGGCGCGCAAGTATGCCGCCAAATACTTTGGGGTGCAGGGTTTTTACGCGCCCGCCAAGGATGGAGGGGTATCCGGTAAGGTTTTCCACCGACTGTGCGCTCACGCCAAGCTGCTCAATAAAGCTGAGCGTTCCGCCTGTTGAGTATATTTTGACGCCGTTGTCGCTAAGGTATCGAACTATTTCGTCAAGCCCGTCTTTATGGAATACCGAAAGAAGTGCGCTTTTAATCTTCTTATTGTCAAACATGTTTAAATTACAACTAACTCATATATAATGAATTGCTTTTCCGCATTTGGCTGTTTTTCAAGTTTTAAAGATAGCTAAACTATTTGGATATTTCCAAGACATTGCGGGAATAATTATGCTAAAAAAACTTAAAAAACAATAGCGTTTATATTCAGCAGCTGGATAGCGTGTCGAGGTCGCTGAAAAGGATTGCTGCAGAATGATTTTGTTGCAGCGGTGAGGGGGGGACGGAATGTTGGTAGCAAACCCGATTATCCTCCGCTGTCCTCCGCGCCCCTAACGAGTCGGCGGGGGTGTTTTTTATTCCACCTCCTCGTACTCCACGTACTCGCCTACGCCGTCGGGGATGATTGGCTCCGGCGCTGAGGGCTGCTCCTGCTGCGCTGCTTTGCCGCCTCTGTAGCGGCCGCCAAAGGCGTCGGCGTCCACTCCAAATCGCTTTGCCATGCGCTTCAGGAAAAAGCGGAGCAAGTATTTCCCGAAGTGGCGCAGGAAAAATCCTGCAATGAGGATGAACAGAAGTATGCTTACAAGAGCTTCCAATTTTTCAGCGTTCAAAATATTTTCAATAGTTCAACGTTTCGGCAGCGCAGCAAATTTGAGCGGTGCTGCCGAAAGATTTTTTTTAGCGGTAGTCCACGCTAAAGCACGTGAGAAATCCGTTTTCGTCGCACGTCAGCACGTTGTAGGCGTTTGGGCTGTTGTGCAGGTTGTCCACCAGCAGCGGCGCTACGGCGCTGCGCGGAAATCCGCGCTGCATGTTGCCGTTTTCGTCCAGCAGGTAAACTTTTTGCTCGTTTTCCATGTACACGCCGTACAGGTTGAGGTTGGGGAGCGGCGTAAACCTCTCCGGCGCTGCCTGCAGCGGGTTGTCAAATGTGTGCACAAACTTCAGCTTCAGGCTTGGCTCATACACGCGCAGCTCTTTTTCGTCTGCCACGGCGTAGGTTGCCGAAGCGGCCTTGCCGAAGCAGCTGAAGAAATGGCGCTCTCCGGGCTTTGGCTTTAGCGGTACGCGCTCTACGTTTCCGTCAAAGTAGATGTACGCCAGCTCGCCGGCGGCGGTGGTGGTAACCATGCGCACCACGTTGCCCTCGGGGTCGGTTTCCGGGGCGATGCTGCTGTTGTAGGCCGGCACGGCGCTCGCCCGAAGGTGCGCCAGCTCCTCTCCCCTGCGGTTCAGGAGGTAGGCGCTGCGGTTGTCGGCCACCACAATGTAGTCCTTGCTCCTGATGCGAACATGCTGCACCGGCTGCGTAATGCTGCCGAACGAAAGCGCCGGCGTGAAGCCGGTAAGGGGCTTGCCGAGGCGCTCGTAGGGCCGGATTTTGCCATCCTTGCACGGCACAAAGTAGCGGTAGTCGCGCGAGCGGTCGTAGTCAAAAACGGCTACGGGAGCCGAAGCCGGCGAGCTGAGGTTGATGGGAAATCCCTCAACGCTGTTCCCCAACCGGTCAACGATGTAGAGCTTGGTTTTGGTGTTGAACAGCAGCTGCAGCTTGTTATTTTTTAGGTAGTCAACCTGCTGCACATGCCCCATGACAGGCTCGTCTATCGGCTTTTTCCATAGCAGAACGCCACGATTATCGAACAGATATATAGCATTCTGAATATCCTGCGCCAGAATTTCTTTTTGCTTTGTGTTGTGATTTTTCACCACCCAGGGCGCCATTTGCAGGGGCGCGTCGAGCTTTACCTCAAAATCCGAGACCAGACCCTGCAGGCGCTGCTTTTCCTCTACCTTCGAGGCTGTTTTCAGGAAAACGTTGCAGTACACCTTATCGTTCATGGCGCGCAGCTGCAAGCCCATGCACTGAAATGCAGCAAGCATTGGCGATTTGCTCAGGCTGCTTTGCAGCGCAGGCTTGAGCAGGCTTAGCGCTACGGCGTCGGATTTCGACGGGTTTACGTAGATGAACATGTTGGACTCGGTGGCCGTGTAGTCGTCAAGGATGCCGGTTTGCGAAAGCGTTTTTTTGAGCATCGCCAAAAGCGCAAACTCTTTTGCTGCTGCAAGCGACGACGAGTAGATGATGTAGTCGCCGATAAAGGTAAGGTAGGTATCTTCGCACTGCGCAACCAAGCTGCCCTGCAGCGCGGCAATAAGCCCCGGCGCGGGGTTGCGGTAAACGATGAGCGGCTCGCGGTTGCTCATTTTTTCTGTTGTTACGTAGCTGTCGGCCGGCTTTCCTTCGGCGTTGGCGGCGTACGCTATTCCGGCCTTTATGGCGGCGCGCGCGGCGTCGGCGTTGCTCGACTTTAGCACCAAAAACCACGTGGACTTCATCTCTAAGTTGGCAATGGGTACCCGCGCAAGCGTGAGCTCAGAGGGGTGCAGGTCGGCAAAAAAGGTGGCCGCGTCGATGCCTGTTTTTTTGCGAAGCTGGGCTAACTTTTCCTTGCGCTGCGCGTTGCCGAATTGCTGGTGTTCGCGAAGCTTGCTGTAGTCCAGCGCCAGCTGCTTGGCGTTGGTTATTCCCATGCACAGCGCGCCGTCGGTGGTGCGCGGAAGAATGTCGAAGGAGGTGAGCTTCTTGCTGCTCTGGTGGGACAAAATGGAGAAGTAGGAGCTCTGAAAATCTTCGGAGAATAAAAAACCGTTGAGCAGCAGCGCGTCGGAGTGCAGCGCGGCGTCGAGCACCGTGAAGCTGCCCAGCTGCTTCAAAAAGTTCAGCGGCTTGGCGTACGCTCCGTTCAGGTAAATCTCCAGCAGGCGCGGCAGCTGCCGATGGTTGATGTAGAGGTTGGCGTCCTCGTGCGCCCCTGCCGTTTGCGCGGCCTGCACAAAAGCAGGATCGTCCGCCAGCGAGGCCGGCGACTTTGCCTGCCGTATAGCCATCTCTACCAGCACGCGCGAGGCGCTCACCACCAGCACGCGGCGCACCGTTGCGGCGTGAAATTCCTCCGTTTTTTCGCGCCGGAACGTGAGTATCTTTTCGTCGTCGTACGGCTGCTCCACCACGCTGTAGCCGTCCGACTCCAGCAGCGGCACAACCTGCTTTACGCTGTTCAGGTACAGGTTGTCGGGCAGGTTGAGCGCGTATAAAAAGGATAAATCTTTGTTGAATACGTGCGCCGAAATCCAGACGGGCTGCCGGGTAAGGTCGCCCACAACGGCGCTCTTTTCGGCCATCGTATCTACCACGTACAGCAGCCTCCTGCCTATCCTGCCGACGGCGGCGGCGTCGCTGTGCACCAGCTGCGCCAGCTCATTTTGAGAGGACGCCTTGCGCGTAAGCCTGTTAAGGTCGTTTACGCGAACTACAAATGCGGCGTTGGCCGGAATAGCGCGCATGGCGTCCATCCGGTGCTTCTTTTCTCCCTCGCGGATAAAAAAGTAGAGCCACACCACTAAGCACAGCGCCGCCAGGAGAAGCGCCGTGAGAACAACTTTGTTGCTAAAAAAATGAAACTTCTTACTCATATATATTTAGCGGCCACCTCTCCTACTCGCCACAGCCCCTGTTTCTTGGGGGAATGTTTGTACAAAGATTTGCCGTTGACAATTAAAAAATACCTACCTTCGCAGCTGCTATACAAAAAACAATGAGCTGCACGCTATCTGAAATATTTGGCGGCGCTACTTGCATACCGATTTGTGCTGCAATTATCTAACGCCCACCGGTAGCGGTTATGCCGCGCATAGCCGCTACCGGTGGTTGCCATAATATTCGGGAACAAAAGTAGCGATATCGGAGGCAAAAATTAAGCAGGGCTAATTTACAAAATGTTAAATATTCGTAAATGAATATAAACGAAAAGTACATGCGCGAGGCGCTGCGCGAGGCGCTGCTTGCTGCCGACAAGGACGAAGTGCCGGTAGGGGCAGTGATAGCGCACGGCAACCGTATTATTGCCCGCGCCCACAACCTCACCGAAACGCTATGCGACGCCACCGCTCACGCCGAAATGCAGGCTATTACCTCGGCGGCGAATTTCATCGGCGGAAAATACCTGCACGGCTGTACGCTGTACGTAACGCTGGAGCCTTGCCCCATGTGCGCCGGCGCATGTTACTGGGCGCAGGTGGAGCAGGTGGTGTACGGCGCTGCCGATCCCAAGCGCGGCTACTCGCTGATACAGCAAAACCTGCTGCACCCAAAAACCAAGGTAACGCAGGGTGTCCTTGCCGACGAATGCAGCAAGCTCATGAGCGACTTTTTTAAAAAGAAAAGAAGCGCCTGCTGAGAGATGCAAAATAAGCAAGATATAACAGGTTTATGATGGTTCTAAGCCTTGTATATGCGCAAAAAAGAGCTACTTTTGCAGTAGCGAATTTTGTAAGCAACCATAGTTACTTCACTGCAATTATTGCTATTACATTATGATGATTATAGCCAACCCCATTTACGATACGGTGTTCAAGCGGCTAATGGAGAATGAAAGAGTAGCCCGCTTTTTCATCGGTACGCTGCTCAACCGGGAGGTAGCGTCTGTAGAAATGCTGCCGCAGGAGTTCACGTACTACAAGAAAAAGAAAAAAGAAAAAGAAAAAAAGGGCACGGAAACCGGCGCGGAGGAGGGGGCGCAGCTGACCATTTTTCGCCTTGACTTCATGGCCACCATTGTCACGGCTACCGGCGCGCGAAGTAAAGTGCTGATAGAGGTGCAGAAAGCCCACGATGAAGTTGACCTGATGCGGTTTCGCAGCTACCTGGGAGAGCAGTACAAGAAGGCGGAGAAGGCGAGCGGGAAAAAGGTGGTGCTTCCCATCACCACCATTTACGTTTTGGGGTTTAAGCTGCCGGAAGTTCCGACGGCGTGCGTGAAGGTAGGGCGGGCGTACGAGGATTTGGTGAACAACCTGTCCCTCAAGAAGCGGAGCCCCTTTATTGAGAAGCTCACGCACGACTGCTACGTAGTGCAGGTTAAGCGGATAACCGAGCGCTACCAAACTCGGTTGGACAAGCTGCTAAGCATATTTGAGCAAGCCAACTTTGTGGGAGATACCGAGGCGGTGAAGGAGTTCCGGCATGATCCGGACGACGCCGATGTGAAGGAGGTAACCGACATCCTGCACCACGTAGGCACGGATCCCGCCGAGCGGAAAGCGTTGGACATCGAGGTTGAAGCCAACCGAACGTTTGAAGAGTGGCTCGGAAAGAAATACGACGACCAGCGCACCATCATTCTGGAGCAGGGAAAAACGATAGCCGAAAAAGACGAAACTATCACCGCTGAACGAAAAGCGCTTGCCGAAAAAGATGCTGAGATGGCAAAATTGTTAGAGCGTATTTCCCAGCTGGAGCAAAAGCGGTAGAGCATTTATCGTAATCTCCCCAACGCCCGTTAGCAGGCACACCCTGTCATTTTTGGAGCCTTTTTCCCCCTCCCACCATCTCCTGGTAGAGAGCATGGCTAAATGCTTGTAGGGCGGCCATAAAATCTTGCTCAACGTCATCGCTGTTCACATCTTCGTGGATGCCGGCCTGCATTTTTGCAAATTTTTTTGCGCCTTCATCAAATATTTTTTCTATCTTTGTTCGCGTGTCCATGGGGCATAAAGGTTATAATTGTTTTGTTTTTACGACTACAAACATATAACCTTTTTTTATTTTAACCACTCTATTTACTATTTTTTTTAGCACTTTATAGGAGTGGAAATTTTGTTGTACACACTTTTTAATGTTGTGCAAACAAGTTGTGGTAAACAAGTTGTTGAATGTATGTGTATCCGGCAATCCGTTAGGATTGCATCGCTCGGTAGCCAACGCATCGCATGTAGTTATCGCGCATCCCGTTGGGGATGCATCCCCTAACGGGATGCGCAAGAGGCTTCACAGCATGTTTTTTCTACCGAGCGACACATCATCCCGCTGGGATGCAAAGACGATATGGAGCATTTAGAGATGCGAAATAAACAAGATATAGCAGTTTTATGATGTGTGGCAAAGGGTGTAATTCAAATTGTCGCTTTTGCTCATTCCGTAGGAATGAATCGCTCGGTAGAAAAAGCAACGTTCCGGT
>JAISAC010000186.1 GCA_031266935.1 Prevotellaceae bacterium | reverse complement strand
TATTTTTGGGCTTCCGGCTCTTAGCTTTTGGCAGGCGCTGGGGCTGCTCGCCCTCACGCGAATTTTGTTCGGCGGCCTCATAAGCAAGGGCCACAAGCATTGGAGAGGCATACACCACGCCGCGCACCGTAACCCTATCCGCGAAAAGTGGGCGAAGATGAGCCCCGAGGAACAGAAAGAGTTTATCCGCAGGCGGCACGGCTTTTTCCACAAGCATCCCTTTGACGAAAGCATGTGGTGGGGAGAAAGCCATCACCCCGAAGCCCCGTCGAGCGATACGCCAAAGCAGGAAGAATGAGTAACCCTCCGGAACCTTCAACGGTCGAGCTGCTGATTGCCGAATATCAACCTCGCCTGAAATCCTTTATCCGCAAGCGGGTTGGGAGCAAGGAAGACGCGGAGGATATTCTGCAAGACGTGCTCTACCAGCTTGTCAAGACGGTTGGGAGCGCCATAGACCCGATTGAGCAGGTGGCGGCGTGGCTGTACCGCGTGGCGCGGAACACCATGATTAACCACGGCATCAAAAAGCGCGAGGTGCGGCTGCCTGCCTACCGAAACGCCGAATCCGATGATGACGTTTTGGAAGATTTTTCCGACGCGCTATTCGGCGACATGTCGGCAAGCGCTTCGCCCGAAAGAGAGTACCTGCGCTCGTTAGTCTGGACGGAGCTGGAAGACGCTCTTGCGGAGCTGCCGCCGGAGCAGCGCAAAATCTTTGAGCTGACGGAGCTGGACGACATCCCCGTAAAGGAAATATCCAAAACAACCGGCATCCCCGTGAATACCCTGCTATCAAGAAAACACTACGCCGTGCTGCACCTGCGCAAGCGGCTGGCAGAGCTGTACGCCGAATTTTTGGAGCAGTAAACCGGCTACGCTTTATCCGTTATTTGATGAGTGGCGTGACTTTAGCAGGTTTTCCACCTGGGTGAATACGTTTTCGGCGGTAAAGCCGAATTTTTCGTCAAGCACCTTGTAGGGCGCGGAGAACCCGAAGTGGTCAAGCCCAAACACCGCCCCGTTGGCTCCCACAAAGCGGTGCAGCGTTGACGGCAGGCCTGCGGTGAGGCCAAACACCGGTACGCCGGCAGGAATTACCTCCTGACGGTATGCCCTGTCCTGCGCAAAGAACAAGCCCTCGCTCGGCGCCGAGACTACCTGTACGCGCAGCTTTTTGCGCTCCTCCAGCAGCTTTGCGGCGTCCACCAGCGTGGCTACCTCCGAGCCGTTGGCCAGCAGCACCACGTCCGGATTTTGAGATTTTTGCACCACGTAGGCTCCGCGGCTTGCCTGCAACGCCTCCTCGTAGCGCTTGCCGCTTGCTGCGGGCAGGTCTTTGATGTTTTGGCGCGACAGGATGAGCGCCGTTGGCGTGGAGGTGTTCTCCAGCGCCAGCTTCCACGCCACCGTTGTTTCCTGTACGTCTGCCGGGCGCAGCACCAACATGCCGTTTTGCCCGTGGTGATTTTTGAGCTGCTCCATCAGGCGAATTTGCGCCTCCTGCTCCACCGGCTGGTGCGTTGGGCCATCCTCGCCAACGCGGAAGGCGTCGTGCGTCCAAACGTACTTTACGGGCAGCTGCATGAGGGCTGCCATGCGCACCGCCGGCTTCATGTAGTCGGAAAAAACAAAGAACGTGCCGCACACGGGAATAACGCCGCCGTGCAGCGCCATGCCGTTCGCTGCGCAGGCCATGGTGAGCTCGCTCACGCCGGCCTGCAAAAACGCTCCCGAAAAGTCGCCCCTTACAAATGCCTTGCTGTTCTTCAAAAATCCGTCGGTCTTGTCGGAGTTCGACAGGTCGGCGGAGGATACCACCATGTTCTCCACGCTCTTGGCAAACACCGCCAGCACCGCCGACGAGGCCGCGCGCGTGGCCTGATTTTCCTTTTGCGCAATGCCGGCGTAGTCCACCGCCGGCGCTTCTTTGGAAAAAAATCTTTTCAGCTTTGCGGCGAGCTCCGGATTTGCCTTTTCCCACGCCGCCTGCTCCGCCTTTTTTGCAGCGGCAACCTTCGCCAGCTCCGCCTTGCGGTCGGCGTACAGCTGGGCAGCCTCGCCAAAAACCACAAACGGATTTGCAGCGTCGCCGCCCAGATTTTTGACGGTCTCCTCAAACGAAGCGCCGGCCTCGCCCAGCGGCATGCCGTGCGTAGCGGTTTTGTTTTCGAAGCTGCTGCCGTCGGCAGCGCGGGCGCCCTTGCCCATGATGGTTTTGCCGATGATGATGGTTGGCCGCTGCTGCTCGGCGTTGGCTTTTTGCAGCGCCGCGCGAATTTGCAGCGCGTCGTTGCCGTCAACGGAGATAACGCTCCAGCCCCACGCCTCGTACTTCTTTGCCGTATCCTCGGCGGTTACCGCGCTGGTTTCGGTGGAGAGCTGGATACCGTTGCTGTCGTAAAACATAATGAGGTTGTGCAGCCCGAGGTATCCGGCTAAGCGTCCGGCGCCTTGCGAAATTTCCTCCTGCACGCCGCCATCCGAAATGAAGGTGTAGGTCTTGTGGCTCATCCACTCGCCAAAGCGCGCCGCCAAAAACCGCTCGGCAATGGCTGCGCCCACCGCCATAGCATGTCCCTGCCCCAGCGGACCGGAGGTATTCTCCACCCCGCGCGGCACATCCACCTCGGGATGCCCGGGCGTAGGGCTGCCCCACTGGCGAAAAGCGGCCAGCTCGTCCATGCTGTACTTGCCGCAAAGCGCAAGCGTAGCGTACAGCATGGGCGACATGTGCCCGGGGTCAAGAAAAAAGCGGTCGCGGTTAATCCACGCCGCATCGCCGGGGTCGCAACTCAAAAATTCCGAAAAGAGCACGTTGATAAAATCAGCGCCGCCCATAGCGCCACCAGGATGCCCGGACTTGGCCTTTTCTACCATGGCTGCCGCCAAAATACGGATGTTATCCGCTGCACGATTTAAAACTTTTACCTCATTCATGATTTTTACTTTAAAACTTAATGGTTAGAAAAAATAACTTATTATTCATACCTCGCCACCCGCTATGCTGCTGCTGCCACCGCCGCCGGCTAAATCTGGTAGTCGGCAATATCTACTAAGCCCATGCGCACGGCGTAGCGGGTTGCCTCGTAAATGGTGTTTACCTCAATTTTGCGGAAGATATTCTTGCGGTGCGACGCCACGGTGTGCTGGCTCAGGTAGCGTATGGCCGCAACCTCCTTGCTGCTCTTGCCGAGCGCAATGAGCTTAAGGATTTCTATCTCTGTCTTGGTAAGCGGGTTATTTTCGTCCTGCGTCTCCGGCAGGTTCAGCAGCTCCTGCACGTGGGAGCAGAGGTAGCGCTCGCCGCGCAGGGCTGCCAGCAAGGCGTCGGTTATTTCTGCATAGGCGCTATTTTTAAACACCATGCTGGTGTTGGCAGTTCCTGTGGAAACCAGCTTTACAAAAGCGCTGCTGAGGTCTGCCGATATAAGCAGCATGTGCGCCGTAGAGAAGCGGGCGCAAAGGTTGACGAGCTCTTGCGCCTGCGTAAAGTCGAATAGCGTATAGTCAAGCAGCACCAGCGCACCCGGTTGCTGCACCAGCAGCTTGATGAGCTCTGCCTTGCTGCCGGCTTCCTGCACAAGGCTTCCGCCGGACATTTGCCGGACGAAGCTCAGCAGCCCCGCACGGGTCAGCGGCTGGTTGTCGGCCATGATGATGGGCACTTTGTTGCTCATGTCATAGTGTTTTGGGCAGGTTTGATATAATACGAGTATAAATCTATAGCCGCCTGTAAGCGTAGCTGCTCCAGCTGCTTCGCGAAGGAAATCAGCAAGCCAAACGAGCTGCTTTAGAAAGCCGCAAAGTTATTGATTTTTTTGGAAATTGCAAACAATACCCCATTCACCGGATGCATTTCAAATTGTCGCTTTTGTTCATTCCGTAGGAATGAATCGCTCGGTAGAAAAGGCAACGTTCCGGTGGTTGTCGGCATCCCGTAAGGTGGAGTGTCAAGAATGTGATATTCGCATAAAAATATTTTCGTTCTATTTTTGTGCCGTGTAGAGCCTGCTTCGAGCGTAGCCGAGGGGGGGCGGAATATTGGTAGAAATCAATGCGTTGTTCGGAAAAATCCCGTAGGGATGACATGTCGGTAGAAAAACAATTCGTCGTCCAACAAAAATCCCGTAGGGATGACATGTCGGTAG
>JAISAC010000035.1 GCA_031266935.1 Prevotellaceae bacterium | reverse complement strand
GCAAAAGATTCGCGAAAGTAAGCACCTGGCGAGTGAGCAACATCTCGTCAATATTAGGTTTATGGTTACAAAAATAAGGTAAATAAGGTTTTTGAACTTGTTGTTATGCTTGGCGCTACCAAGGTAGCCTTGTAGAAATAAGGTTTTTGAAGAATTGCAGGCATAAAAACCTTATTGGTATTTAACAGCAACCTTAGCGCACACACATTCAACCTTATTGACAGAAAGGGCTATGGTTGAAAAATAAGGTCAATGAGGTTTTTGGAAAAATCAATAGCACCTCAAAAAAAGATTTAGCCGAAAAAATGCGCTTGTGCACAATTCGGGAATTTTATGTACATTTGCGCGTCGCTTTGCGGCGGTGAGCGCCGGCGCAATCAGCCAAAGAAAGTAATTTTGTAACCCGTTAAATTGTAAGTCCGCTGATGTCCACCCTTGCAACAGTTTACTCGCCCACCGCAATAGAAGAAAAGTGGTACGCCTACTGGCTGGAGCACCGCCTGTTTCACTCCGAGCCTGACGGCCGTGAGCCGTACGCCATGGTCATTCCGCCGCCCAACGTAACCGGCGTACTCCACATGGGGCACATGCTCAACAACACCATTCAGGATGTGCTGGTGCGCCGCGCCCGCATGTTGGGCAAAAATGCCTGCTGGGTGCCCGGCACCGACCACGCCTCCATCGCCACGGAGGCAAAGGTGGTGGAGAAGCTCGCCCGCGAAGGCATAAAAAAAGCCGACCTCTCCCGCGAGGCGTTTCTGGAGCATGCGTGGGAGTGGACGCGCAGGCATGGCGGCATCATTCTGGAGCAGCTCAAGCGGCTGGGGGCCTCGTGCGACTGGGAGCGTACCAGCTTTACCATGAGCGAGGGATACTCGCGCAGCGTCATCCGCGTATTCGTTGACCTGTACAATCAGGGGAAAATATACCGCGGCGTCCGCATGGTGAACTGGGACCCGCAGGCGCAAACCGCCCTCTCCGACGAGGAGGTTATCTACCGCGAGCAGCAGGCGAAGCTGTACTACCTGCGCTACTGCGTAAGCAACCCGGATGCTGCCGCGGGAGCAGCGCCGCAGGAGCAGCAGGACTACATCGTTGTGGCCACCACGCGCCCCGAAACCATCTTTGGCGATACGGCGGTTTGCGTCAACCCCAACGACGAGCGCTACAAGCGCCTGAAAGGGAAAAAGCTCATCGTGCCCCTCATCAACCGCGAGGTGCCCGTTATTGAGGATGCATACGTTGACCCCGAGTTCGGCACGGGCTGCCTCAAGGTAACGCCGGCGCACGACGTTAACGACTACATGCTGGGCGAAAAGTACGGGCTGGAGGTGATAGATATTTTTAACGACAACGGTACGCTCAGCGAAAAGGCGCAGCTCTACGTGGGGCAAGACCGCTTTGAGGTGCGCCGGCAGGTGGAGATAGATTTGGCGGCGGCAGGGCTGCTGGAGAAAGTCGAAGATTACGTCAACAAGGTAGGCTTCTCGGAGCGCACCAACGCCGCCATTGAGCCAAAGCTCTCCATGCAGTGGTTTGTGCGCATGGGCGAGCTGGCGGAGCCCGCGCTGGCAGCCGTGATGGACGACGACGTGCTGCTTTTTCCGCCAAAGTTCAAAAATACCTACCGCCACTGGATGGAGAACATCAAGGACTGGTGCATCTCGCGGCAGCTGTGGTGGGGACACCGCATCCCGGCGTGGTACCTCCCGCAGGGCGGGCTGGTGGTGGCCGAAACGGCGGAGGAAGCGCTGGCCTTGGCAAAAGAAAAAACCAAAAATCAGCTGCTTACGCTGAGCGATTTGCGTCAGGACGAGGATTGCCTCGACACGTGGTTCTCGTCGTGGCTGTGGCCGGTATCGGTATTCGACACCAACGTGGCGGGGCATCCGGAGGCAGACCCCAACAACGACTTGCAGTACTACTACCCCACGGCAGACCTCGTTACGGCTCCGGAAATCCTGTTTTTCTGGGTAGCCCGCATGATTATTGCCGGGTACGAATGGGCGGGCGGATACCCCTTCAAAAACGTTTACCTCACCGGCATTGTGCGCGACAAGCAGGGGCGCAAAATGTCCAAGCAGCTGGGCAACTCGCCCGACCCCATTACGCTGATAGAAAAGTACGGCGCCGACGGCGTGCGCTTAGGCATGTTGCTCACCTCGCCCGCCGGAAACGACCTGCCGTTTGACGAAAGCCTGTGCGAGCAGGGGCGCAACTTCTGCAACAAGATATGGAACGCTTTTCGCCTAATAAAAACCTGGGAGCCAAGCGACGCCGAGCCGCAGCCGGAGCATGCGCAGGTGGCGGTGGAGTGGTTCGTGGCGCTCCTGAGCAAAACACTCCTGAGCATAGCCGACGACTTCGACAAGTACCGCCTCTCCGAGGCGCTCATGGAGCTCTACAAGCTCTACTGGGACGAATTTTCGAGCTGGTACCTCGAAATTATCAAGCCGCAGCAAGGACGGCCAATAGACAAAAAAACATACAGCGCCACGCTCGCCATTTTCGACGCCATGCTACGCCTCCTGCACCCCTTCATGCCGTTCATCACGGAAGAGCTGTGGCAAAACCTTGCAGCCCGCAAGGACGGCGAAAGCATCATGGTAGCCCTGCAGCCTTTTGCCCCGCAGGAATTTGACGAAAGCGCGCTGGGCAGCTTCGAGCAGGCAAAGCAGGTTGTTACCAGCATCCGCAGCGTCCGCAAGGATAAAAACATTCCATCTCGGGAGCCGCTGAAGCTGCTGGTGAGGGGAGAAATTTCGCCCGCTGCAACGGCCATCGTCAGCAGGCTGGCAAATATTTCGCAGGTGGTTGGCGTAGACGAAAATGCAGACCCGCTGTGCGCCTCGTTTCTGGTAAAAACAACCGAATTTTACCTGCCCCTCGGCAGCTTAGTCAACGTGGCAGAGGAGCGCAAAAAGTTGGAAGCCGACTTGGCGTACTTCAAAAAATTTCTCGGCAGCGTGCTGGCAAAGCTGGGCAACGAAAAGTTTGTAGGCAGCGCACCCGAAAGCATCGTGGCGCTGGAGCGCAAAAAGCAGCGCGACGCCGAAGCCAAAATCGCCTCCCTCGAGGAGCAGCTCAAGAAGCTGAAAGCCGGATAGGAAAACCCTGAATTTTCACCCCCATGTCCTTCATAAATTCCATATTCAACTTAATGTTCAAAAGCCGCCTGACGGAGATAGACGGCTTTCGCAAAAATCCGGCGGCAGCGCAGGAGCGCCAGCTGCTGCAAAACATTGAGAGCGCGCAAGATTCGGAGTTTGGCTGCCGGTACGATTTTTCATCAATAAAAAGCGTCGAAACCTACCAGCAGCGGGTACCCCTGCACCTCTACGACGATTTGCGCCCGGCCATTGAGCGCATGATGCAGGGCGAAAGCAACGTGCTGTGCGGCGAAGAGGTCAAGTGGTTTGCCAAATCATCCGGAACAACCACCGAAAAGAGCAAGTTCATCCCCGTGCCGCAGCGCTCGCTCGACAGCTGCCACTACCGCGGCGGAAAGGATGTGCTGACCTTTTACCTCAACCGCTTTCCCGACAGCAACATTCTCACCAACAAAGGGCTGACGCTTGGCGGAAGCCATCAGGTGGCAAACATCGGCGCAAACACCTACTGCGGCGACCTGTCGGCAATCCTCATCGACAACGCGCCCATGATCACCGAGCTGGTGCGTACGCCCAGCAAGGAGGTAGCGCTCATTGCCGATTTTGAGGAAAAGGTGAGGAGAATAGCCGAAGAAACGCTCAGCGAAAACGTGGTGCAGTTCGTCGGGGTGCCGTCGTGGAACCTCGTGCTGATGCGCTACCTGCTGCGCTACGCCGGCAAGAGCAACCTGCTCGAAATATGGCCGCAGCTGGAGCTGTTCACCCACGGCGGGGTAAACTTTGCGCCGTACCGCGAGCAGTTTCAAGCCATTATCCCGTCGCCCAACATGCGCTACCTCGAAACCTACAACGCCTCGGAGGGATTTTTCGGTATTCAGGACGACTTGAGCGACAACGGCATGCTGCTCATGCTCGACTACGGCATTTTTTACGAGTTCATCCCCATGTCCGCGTTTGGCTCGGCAAACCCCGCGTACCACACCGTTGCCGACGTGCAAAAGGGCGTGAGCTACGCGCTGGTAATCACCACCAACGGCGGGCTGTGGCGGTACATAATTGGCGATACGGTGGAGTTCACCTCGCTCTTTCCGCACAAAATTAAAATCACCGGACGCACCAAGCACTACATCAACGTATTTGGCGAAGAGCTGGTGATAGACAACGCCGAGAACGCGCTGCGCACCGCCTGCTTAGCCACCAACGCCAGCATCAGGGAGTATACGGTGGCGCCGGTGTTCATGCGCGGCGACGAAAAAGGCGGCCACGAGTGGCTCGTTGAGTTCGAGCAGCCGCCCACCAGCCTCGCCGTATTCACCACCCTGCTCGACCAGGCCCTCTGCGCCGCCAACTCCGACTATGAGGCCAAGCGAAAGAACAACACCACCCTCAACATGCCCCTCGTGCGCAGCCTTGCATCAGGCTCCTTTTACCGCTGGATGAACCGGCGCGGAAAGCTCGGTGGGCAGAACAAGGTGCCGCGCCTGTACAACACGCGCGAGTACGTGGAGCAGCTCAACCGCCTCAGCGAAGAAACCGGCCCCCACAGCGACTCCCCGCCGCTACCGTAAGAGAGCCGAAAAGGAAAGCAAAACTTTTGACTAAATCTTTTTTTTTTGAGGTGCTATTGATTTTTCCAAAAACCTCATTGACTTTATTTTTCAACTTTCTACTAAGGTTGCTATTAAAGACAAATAAGGTACGGGGATAAGAGAAAAACGATACACGTTCTTCTATGATATTGTTCCCCTAATGGGGAAAGCACAAAAATAGCCCGCGCGCAGTATATTTATTTTTTATCCCTTAGGGATAAGAAACAAATAACATATAACGGGATATAAAAGTGTCGTCCCTTCGGGTGGGGTGTCAAAATTAGGGGTGCAATTTTTTAAATTTACGTTCATTATTTGTTGTTCGTCAGGTCTCTTATAGAGGACAATGTTGGCAGAAAATTACATGTTGGTTGACGTCGGTAAATCCCGTAGAGCCTGCCCCGAGCGTAGCCGAGGGGGATGGCATGTTGGTAGCAAATCGCATGTTGGTTGACGTCGGTAAATCCCGTAGGGATGGCATGTCGGTAGAAGATGACATGTTGGTTAATGTCGATAAATCCCGTAGAGCCTGCCCCGAGCGTAGCCGAGGGGGATGGCATGTCGGACAACGAATTATTT
>JAISAC010000179.1 GCA_031266935.1 Prevotellaceae bacterium | reverse complement strand
TAAATAATCCCGTAGGGATTATTCGCTCGGTAGAAAACACGAATGGCGTCCCTCTTTGGCATCCCGTAGGGATGCATCCCTACGGGATGCCAACAACCACCGGAACGTTGCCTTTTCTACCGAGCGATTCATTCCTACGGAATAAGCAAAAACGACAATTTGAAATGCACCCGATTCAAAGCATTACTTTAATTTCTACACATAAATTTCTATACATAAACTCTTAAACATCAAACATTATGCAAACAAAATACAATTTCGACAAAGTAACCGACCGGCGCGGTACGAACGCGCTAAAGATAGAGGCGCTGCAGGCGCGGTACGGCCGCGCCGACCTGATTCCGCTGTGGGTTGCCGACATGGACTTTGAAACGCCTCCCTTCGTTGTTGACGCCCTCCGCGCGCGGATGGAGCACCCCATCTTTGGCTACACGCAGCTCTCGCCGCGCTACTGGCCGCTCATCGCCGGCTGGTTGGAGGAGCGGCACGGGTGGAGCGTACAGCAGGAGTGGCTGTGCTACATCCCCGGAATTGTTACGGGCATTGGGCTTGCCCTAAACGTTTTTACCGACAGGGGCGACAAGGTCATCATCCAGCCGCCGGTGTACCACCCCTTTCGCCTTGTGCCCGAAGCCAACGGGCGCACGGTGGCCTACAACCCCCTGAAGCTGGTCAACGACCGCTACGAAATGGACTTCGAGCAGCTGGAGCAGCTCATCGACGACCGGTGCAAGCTCCTCATCCTTGCCAACCCGCACAACCCTGGCGGCGTTGTCTGGCGCCGCGAAACCCTGCTGCAGCTCGCCGACATCTGCGCGCGCCGCCGCGTGCTGGTCATTGCCGACGAAATTCACGCAGACATGGCGCTGTTCGGCAGCCGGCATACGCCCTTTGCCTCCGTCTCGGAGGCGGCGGCGCAGAACAGCATTACGTTCAACGCGCCGTCAAAAACGTTCAACATGGCAGGGCTGATAAGCTCCTTTGCGGTCGTCCCCAACGCCGCCATCCGTACGCGCTTCTACTCGTGGCTGCGCGCCAACGAGCTCAGCGAGCCAACCATACTCTCCGCCGTTGCCACCGAAGCCGCCTACGAGCACGGGCGCGAGTGGCTAAGGCAAATGCTGGCGTACGTGGAGGGAAACTTTGGCTACGTAGCGCAATTCCTTGCAGCGCACATCCCCGCCATTCGGGCAATGCAGCCGCAGGCATCGTTTTTAGTGTGGCTCGACTGCCGCCAGCTGGGCTTAGAGCACGCCGCGCTGGTTGACCTCTTCGTCAGCAAGGCAAGGCTGGCGCTGAACGACGGCGAAATGTTCGGCCCCGGCGGCGAAGGGTTCATGCGCCTCAACATCGGCACACCCCGCACCACGCTGGAAGCAGCTATGGAAAGGCTGAGGGAAAATTTTGAATTTTGAATTTTGAATTCTGAATTCTGAATTTTGAATTGAGGGTACGCAAACGCATATTTTACCTTTTTTCCCCCCCCCATTCTACCGCACACCACACCACAAGCGGTCATTCCCGCGAAAGCGGGAATGACCGCCGTGGAGGTGAGAGTGGCCTTACGCATCAGCCCAATTATTCACGCTGTGCCTATTTTGGTGCTCGTGAACGTCAGCCCAATTCAAAATTCAAAATTCAAAATTCAAAATTCAAAATTCAAAAATTTCCTCCTCATTTCCTCTGCCCTACCGCGACCTTAACTGCCTTTCTGTCGGCCTTGCCCTCGAATACGAGGTGGTAGACTCCGGGAATTTCCGGCATGGTCAAGCCAGAGAGAAGATCGGACGCGTTGCCCGTGGAGACCGGACGACCCTGGGCGTCGAGGAGGTAAAACTTCGTGTAGAGCTCATCTTCGTCGCCGATAAGCTCTGCCTGCTTGAGCCGGATAAGGCCACCGGCCGCAACGGGGTTGGGGTAAACCGACACGCTAACCGATTTCCTGCTGCTACCGGTTTCGTCGCCGCTATCATCTTTGCCGGAATCGGTAAGGTTGTTGGCGTCGGGGCAGGTGGCAAAAACGCGGCCATCAACGGTGGTCAGCGCTACCCACATGGAATCTCGCGCGGTGAACTTGTCGTGGATGCTCGTACCGGCGGTGAAGTAGAGCTGGCGGGAGCTGCTCGGCTGCCACTCTCCGGCATCGCGCTTGCAGTACCACTCGCAGGCGCCGAACTTCAGCCCGCAGCCGTTGATGTCAGGGTTGTTGTTCACCACGCGGAGGTGGCCTATATGCTCGTTAATGACGTCGAACAACTCGAACTTTCGCTCCAGCACAAGCGTGTACTGCTTAACCGCCCCCGTGGCGGAGTACAGCCTTATGCCGAACATACACCGACGACCGCGACGGCTCATGTCAACGGTAAGGTGTCGGGTGTCGTCGGGCGCCACCGCAACGATATCGCCAGCATATCCACCGTTGCCAACGCCATGCACATCAACGGGGAAACCGTACACGCCAACCGGAACGGTATAGCGAATGTGCAGCTCCATGCCGGCGCCGCTCCTGCCGCAGGGCGCCGTGTAGTAAACGGTATCGCCAATTGCCTCGCGCTCCAAACTCCCCAAACTGTTGCCTGCTTCGTCGGCAAACGCAAGCGTTACCATTGAGATGGCATCCGGCTTGTAGATAAAGGCGGGAATTTCCTCAACACTTTTGGTTACCACCACCTTTTGGGCAGGCGGCGTAAGGTAGCCGTGCATGGGCAGCGCCTCCACCTGCACCGTATCACCCTGCCTAAGGTGGCTTATGATGTACTTGCCGGCGCTGTTGGTCTGCTGCTCAAGCTCCTTACCCTTAGCGCTGTCGACGGTGTACCGGATTTTAGCTCCCGCCCACGGAGCGTTGTGGGTAACTCCTTTTTCTCCTTCCAACTGCTTGTACACCGCAACAATCAGGTTATAGCCAACGGAGGCGTCGTCTTCTTTAACGATTGAGCCGAGCACCGTTTCGTTCGGAGGCGCTACGTAGCAGTAGGAGCGGGAGCCGGACAGCGCGTAGCTTACCGTTATGGGCTTGCCTCGACCAACCGCGCTGCTGCTGTACGCCGCTGTGGCCTTCACCGAAACCAAACCCTCATCCGGCGGCTCAATGCCGACAAGGCTACCCTCCGTTGCGCCGGCATCGCACGTGCCGTCGAAAACCTTTGTCGCGTTAACCCACGTATCTTCAATTTTGAGGGGTTTGGGAAGAACATTCAGCCGCACTGCGCTGCCCATATCGACCGGCGGATAGCGCAAAAAGTATACAAGTCCTACGCCCTTTATATGAACGGAGCCGTCAGCATCTACCTCGGCAACGCTTTGGTTATAGCTGATCCACCACGTAAACTCTTCCCCGTCGGGTACGTCGAGCTTAAACGGCATATCGCCATAGGTATGGTCAGGGAGGGTATCAACAAGGGTCTCCTTGGTATCGTTGATTTTCTCCGGATAATCCGGACAAAAGATGTTGAGAACGCCGCCGCCGCAGTAGTTGGTGTCGCCGCCACCGCCCGGCAGGTGGTAGTTTGGAGCGTTGGGGTCGTTGATATTCAGCATACCGTCGTTGTCATCATCAGCGCCGCCGCCACCCGGCTCTTTATAGCCCGGATAGCCGGGGCAGTTGACGTTCACAACGCCGCTGCCGCAGCTGCTCGTATCTCCACCGCCGCCCGGCTGGTAGTAGTTTGGCGCGTCCGGATCGTTAATGTTGGGGATTCCGTCGCCGTCGTCGTCAGCACCGCCGCCGCCCGGCTCGGTGTAGCCCGGATAGGAGGGGCAGTTGGCGTTCGGTACGCCATTGCCACAGTAGCTCGTGTCGCCACTGCCACTGCCACCGCTACCGCCACTGCTACTGCTACCGCCACCGCCCGGCTGGTCGTAGCCAGGGTAGGAGGGGCAATCAATGTTCAGCACATCGCCGCCGCAGTAGCTCGTGTCGCCGCCGCCGCCCGGCTTGTAGTAGCTGCTGTCGGGCGAATCGGGGTCGTTGATGTTCGGGATGCCATCGCCGTCGGCGTCAGCGCCGCCGCCCCCCGGATAGAGATAGCCCGGATAGTCGGGGCAGTTGACGTTCAGCACCCCGTCGCCGCAGTAGCACGTGTCGCCACCGCCGCAGGGCTTGTAGTAGGCGCTATCGGGCGAGCTGGGGTCGTTGGGGTTCGGGATGCCGTCGCCATTATCGTCGCAACCGCCGCCAAGAGCGCCGCCCGAAAGAAAGCAACCTGAGGTATCGGGGCTATCGGGGTTGCTGTAGGAAGGGGCGCTGATTTCTCCGCCGTACGCCACCGTATCGGCAGGCGGAATGTAGCTGCTCGCGTCGCGTCCGGAAATTTTGTAGCGGGCGGTTATCGCCTTGCCCTTGCCCACCAGCGGGCTGCCGTAAGCAGCCGATACGTTGACGCTAACGCTATCGCCTGCAACCACGTTGAGAACGCTATCTACGGTAGCCACGGCAGCGTTGGTGCCGTCGTAGGGCTTGACCTTCACAATGGTGGAGTGCGCCTTCAGCGGGCGGGGGTTGATTATACCGCCGCCGAGCGTCAGCGTATCCGGCGCGGCGTAGCTGCCTGCGGCAATGCCGGAGAGGGTGTAGAAAACCTTAATGGTTTTGCCGGTACCTGCTGCGCTATCGCTGTACAGCGCGGTGGCGGCAATTGATACTTTCGCATTATCGCCTGCTGCTACGTTGCCGAGCTTGCCTGCCGAGGTTACGCGGGCGGTATTGGTTCCGTTGTAAACCTTTACCATATCAACTACTGTACCCGAAACCGTCAGCGGGCGGGCGATGATGTCGGCCTGCTGCGGCGCGAAATCCGGCAGCGTGTAGCAGCTCTTGTCCGCGCCCTGCAGCGCCCAGCCAGCCGCGGTAACGGCTATGCCCTTTCCCTTGCGGGAGTTGGCGTACCTTAGCGCAAAATTTTCGGCCAGCGATACCTCATCGCCGTCCGCCACGCCGATCAAGCCGCCCGTGTAGCCGGCTGCGGCTGTGCCGTCGTACACCTTGAAAGGCGAAGCTGCTATATTGTGCTCCAGCGCCAGTGGGAGTACGCTAAAGGTCATGCTCTCGAAAGTAATTTTGTAGTTGCTGCCGCTGTTGCCGTCGGCAACGGCGAGCGTTCCCTGCGAAAAGCGGTGCTCGCCTGCGGCAAGGTTGCCCGATTGGCTCGTGCTACCGGCGATGCTTAGCGCTCCGGTGAACGAGCCGTCGCCCGCAGCCAGCTCAGAGCCGGCTGCAAGGTCAACCGCGGGTGCTGCTCCGTACGCTGCCGGCGGTATGGTGAGGGTAATGGGGCGCTGCTGTATGGCGTACCTGGCGCTGGCGAGAGCAACAGCGATGGTGTCCTTTCCGTTTGGCAGCACGCAGCGCTCCCGTGCAATTCCGGCCAGCCGGACGGTGAGCGCAACCGCGCTTGAGCCGGCGTTGCTGTTGGCGTACACCGCCGTAGCGATGTAGTCGTCATCAATGAGCAAGATTACGGGAGCGTTGTCCCCATCCATGAAAGAAACGCTGCTTACCGTTGCCGCTGCTGTTTTGTCGTAGATTTTTTCGGCAATTTCGGCGTCCACAACGGATATTAGCAGCAGCCAATTGGCGTAGAGCGTCACGCTTGCCGTAACTATGGTGGTAGCAGTATATTGCATACCTGCGCCGTTTAGCCCGGTGTACCAGCCGTCAAAGGCGTATCCGGAGCGGGTAGGCGTGGGCAGCTCGCCCGCTGCATTGTAGCCCTGCATAACGATTTTGCTCGTGGGGGTAACCTCGCCGCTCTGCGCGTCAAAGCTAAGCGTGTATGCAGGCGCAAAGTTGGCGGTTATCACCATATCGCCTGTGACGGTAACGCTTAGCGGGTTAGCCGTGCCCGTCACCGCACCTGCCGTTCCTGCTGTCCAATTCACAAAAACGCTGCCTTCGGCAGGCGTGGCGAGGAGGCTCACAACGTCGCCGTATTCATACAGCCCGTCTCCCGTTACGCTGCCCAAGCGGCTATCGTTGGTTTTTACGTCCAGCAGCAAGCCGCCACCTGCGATGGTATACCGCCCCCATTGCGAATGGGCTTTGTAGGCTGACACCGCAGAGGTGGGAACCGTTACGGTGAAGCTGGAGGAAACGTTATCAAAGGTACGGGAATCGAGGGATGGCGGCGTCAAGCTAAGGCTGGTTAAGGACTCCAGGGAGGTACAGCTGTAAAAAGCATGGTAGCCGATAGAAGCTACCGAGCTGGGGATGATTACAGAGTCTAAGGAGGTACAGCTGTGAAAAGCATCTTCTTCGATAGAGGTTACGGTGTTGAGGATGTCTACAGACTTCAAGGAGAAACAGCTGTAAAAAGCATCTCTTTCGATAGAAGTTACCGAGCTGGGGATGTTGACAGATCTCAGGGAGGAGCAGCAGAAAAAAACACCGCGGCCGATAGAAGTTAGCGTGTTGGGAAAGGTTGCGGACTTCAAGGAGGTGCAGCCGTAAAAAACATTGTTGCCGATTGTAACGACCGAGTTAGGAATGGTTACGTATCGCAGGGAGGAGCAGCTCCAAAAAGCACCATCGCCGATTGTAGCAACCGAGTTTGGAATGGTTACGGTGTCCAGAAAGGAGCAGCCAAAAAAAGAATAGATACCAATTCTATCTACCGATTCAGGAATGGCGTAGGAGCCGCTACGCTTACCGGCAGGATAGCAAACCAGCTCAGTCTTGCGCTTATTAAATAAAATGCCATCCTCCGAAGCGTATGAATTGCTACCGGCGTCAGCTAAGATAGATTCCAGGGAGGTGCAACCTCCAAAAGCCGCACTGCCGATGCTAACTACCGAGCTGGGAATGGCTAAGGACGCTAACGAGGTACATTCATCAAAAGTAGAATACTCAATTTCAGCTACCAAGTTGGGAATGGTCACGGACATTAAGGAGTAGCAGCGGCCAAAAGCCGTGTTGCCAATTTTAGCTACTGAGCCGGGAATGGTTAGAGACGTTAAGGCGTAGCAAGAAACAAAAGCAGCGCTGCCAATTTTAGCGACCGAGCCGGGAAGACTCACAGACATTAAGGAGTAGCAGAAACTAAAAGCAGCGCAACCAATAGAAGTTACTCCCGAATCTACCACCGCAGCCTTTATGCTAGATCGGCTGTTATACCAAGGAGAATCAACGGATTCGTAATCAGGCATATCTCCGGAGCCATAGATGTGAAGGACGAGGTTGTCACCGGAGCCTCTGAGCTCCCAATGTAGCCTGCCCGTTGTTCCGGCGTCAGCTATGTCTCGTGCTGCGAAGTTGGCGGTTATCACCATATCGCTTGTAAGGGTAACGCTTAGCGGGTTATCCGTGCCCACCACCGTACCTGCCGCTCCTGCTGTCCAATTCACAAAGAAGCTGCCTTCGGCAGGCGTGGCGGTGAGGCTCACAGCATCGCCGTGTTTATGCTGCCCGGATCCCGTTGCGCTGCCCAAGCGGCTATCGTTAACCTTTACCTGCAGGTAGTCGCCACCTGCAACTTCAGCGCTGTATTTCGGCCATGCTGCTTTATAAGCTTCCACTGCCGAGTAGGGGACTACTACGGTGAAGCGGGAGGAAACATTCTCAAAAATATTGTAGCCGACGGTTGGCGGCGTCGGGCTAAGAAAATTTATGGCCTTCAAGGAGGAGCAGCCGGCAAAACCATAGCTGCAAATATAGGTTAACGAGCGGGGCATGGTTGCAACCTCCAAAGAGAAGCAGCCTCGAAAAGCATAATCGCCAACAGAAGTTACCCCCGAATCTACCACCACAGCCTTTATGCTGCCCTTACTGCTATACCAAGGTACGCCATTACTAGAATAGTTGGGCATATCGCCGGATCCGGAGATGGTAAGGGTGCTGCCGGTGAGGTTCCAGGTAATGGCGGCAAAAGCCACGTTTTCCGAAAGAAAAAAGCTGCAAAGAAGCAGAAATAGAAGTTTTGGATAAAATTTTCCTCCTTTCAAAAAATTTCGGCTTTGGGATAGCGGGCGGAATCCGCCCTCTTCGGCCGCAGGAGAAGTGTGTTTTTTTATGTATATGTGTTTTTTTATGTATATAGTTGACATTTTTATCGTGATATTTTGAAAATTTCTGAATTAAGCTGATGCTATGTGAATTAGAATAAGCTTTAGGATGCTGAATTGCTGAGGCTATGTGAATTAGAATAAGCTTTAGGATGCTGAATTGCTGAATTTTAAATTTTGATTTGCCGACGCTAAGGTTAAGGGGCACAAAAAAGCCGCATGTTAGCGGTATGCGCGCGAGCATGCAGGCCAACGCTGCCTGCAGGACATCACCTGCGGCCGGCATGGGAAAAAATGTATGTTGTGTCAGCGCTTGTAGCATAAAGCAAACTTACTATCGGTTTTCCAATCAGCTCATCAACGAAGCTATGCAAATATAAAACTTGATAAAGGTAAGTAAATTGTATAGATGTTATATCAGAAAATATATTAAATTGTGCAAAATAGGACAATATATGGAATGTTGGTAGAAATCAATGCGTTGTTCGGAAAAATCCCGTAGGGCCTGGATTATGGCACTTCCTATCAGAAGCATCCCGGTGCTGGAAGGCGAAGTCGCCCGCCGGTTTGTGAAAGAAGCAAAAGAAAACGAAAAGAAGCGGGGTACGCACCCGCTCTCCCCGGAAAGCAAAGCGATCTCCCGGAAGATAATGGAAGACTTCAGAAAACGCCAACAGCAAAGTTTTTCCTGAATGACGCCGCTAACTACGAACGGCAGCTACTTGGGAAAACCTATTGCTTTGCGTTAAATGAGGCGTCTTCGGCTTATTGTATGCGCATTCACGAGCGTTGACGTGCGCAATATTCCACGAAGCCGCAGGGATAAGGTAACAAAAAACATCCCTCACGAAAAGAGTTTGAGCAGCTACCCTGCCATTTTAGGGATAAGAAATAAATAACATATAACGGATATAAAAGTGTCGTCCCTGCGGGACTGCCCGGACAAGCGAGCATCCGCGCATCTCCGCTCCGTATGCTAAAGTATACGGTTAATAAAGTGTCGTCCCTGCGGGACTGCTCGTTGTAGAGACGTGACGCGCCGCGTCTCTACGTAGGTATGCTGCAATCCGTATGCTGCAAACCCCGCAGGGGTGACACTTTATTAACC
>JAISAC010000155.1 GCA_031266935.1 Prevotellaceae bacterium | reverse complement strand
CCGTTGTGCAAATAATAACGGAAGCCTTCATGCTCAATATAGCCTAAAGTCGTGTTTATCAGTTTAGTTTCGCCAGGAAATAAGGGTAATTGTGTTTGCATGTCCTTTTACTTTTTTTTTCGGCAAATGTACGACTTTTTCAGTTTGCGGCAATAGATCTTATATATATTTGATTAACAGGTAGATGATGATATACAGGTCAGGAGTTCTGAAGTTCTGGCGGCCCTTTTTTGTTGCTGCCGGTGCTGCGCTATTCCGGCGCCTAACCGGCGCAAGGCGCCGCTCGCCGGATAGCTGGCGGCGGTTATGCTTTGCTGATATGGGTTTTAATTATGCTGCCTTTTGTGTATTGGGAGCAGAGGGCAGGGTTGGAAAGCTCGTAGCGCTTACGCGTTTATAGGCGTGTGAGACAGCGCCCGTGCGTGAAAATCGCTGCATCCGGGGGGGCGCCGCGTAGCGGCGCCGCATATTCGCGCTGCCTGAAAGGCAGGATTTTCCTAACCGCAGGTCAACGACCTGCGGGAGGCGGGACAGGTGTCGATTCTGCTGCCTGAAAGGCAGGATTTTCCTAACCGCAGGTCAACGACCTGCGGGAGGCGGGACAGGCGTCGATTCTGCTGCCTGAAAGGCAGGATTTTCCTAACCGCAGGTCAACGACCTGAGGGAGGCGGGACAGGTGTCGATTCTGCTGCCTGAAAAGCAGGACACAGCGCAAATCCATCATGTCCTGCCTTTCAGGCAGATAGGGCGATTTTCCGCAAGCTACAGGTCAACGACCTGCGGTTACGAAAATCCTGCCTTTCAGGCAGAGAGAGGGCGATTTTCCGCAAGCCGCAGGTCGTTGACTTGCGGGTTACGAAAATCCTGCCTTTCAGGCAGATAGAGGGCGATTTTCCGCAAGCCGCAGGTCAACGACCTGCGGTTACGAAAATCCTGCCTTTCAGGCAGAGAGAGAAGACGAGTTTTTCGTAGACCGCAGGTCGTTGACCTGCGGTTACGGAAATCCTGCCTTTCAGGCAGTTGTAGAGACGGGGCGCGCCCCGTCTCTACTCCCGCAAGCTATTGACCTGCGGTTACGAACTGAGCGAAGCGAACGCGCGAACACCTAAAAAAACACGAAGTAAGCAAAATCCTGCTTTTCAGGCAGTTTAGGATTAAGTTGACGGCATTGGGCGTTGCCCAACGCCTTATGCGCTATATATTTTTTTTATCTCCAAACCATAACTTTTAAAAACGTGCGGCAAATGAAAAAGATTTTATCCATCACCATGATGGCTGCCCTGCTCGCAATGAGCGGCTGCAAAGAGTACAACGACAGCAAGGTCTGGGACAACCTCTACAACCTGCAACTCGCGCAGGAAGAACAGGCGCGGCGCTTAGCCGCCCTCAAGGCGAGGCAAACCACCGTGAACGGCAACATCGACGCCCTGAAAGGCATCGCGGCGGCGCTGCAGAGCAACGACTACGTAACCGGCGTGACGGCGTTCACCGACCCCGCGCCGGGCGGCTACCGCATCAACTTCACCAAAAGCCCGCAGGTGACCATTCGGAACAGCGAAAAGGGTGAAACCGGCGAAGACGGCGAAAAGGGTGAAACCGGCGCTACCGCCCCGCAAATCGGCGTGAGGGAAGATGGCGGCGTATACTGCTGGACGCTTGGCGGCGAATGGCTGGAGGACGCCGACGGGAATAAAATCCCCGTCACCGGTCCCCAAGGTCCCTCCGGTCCCCAAGGTCCTCCGGGCGCCACCGGCATTACCCCCACCCTGCGCATCAACCCAGACTCCGGCGACTGGGAAGTGTGCCTCGCCGGAGGCTGCGACGAGGGCTGCAACGAGGGCTGGAAATCGCTCGACGTGAAAGCCACCGGCAACGACGGCAGCACGCCAGCGATTGGTGCCGATGCATTCGAAGACGCATACTACTGGACGGTGGACGGCGAATGGCTGACCGACGCCGACGGGAATAAAATCCCCCTCACCGGATAGCAAGGGCAAGGAGGAGACCCGGGCGCCGACGGCATCACCCCGAAGCTGCGCATTAGCGACATTACCGGCGAATGGGAAGTGCGCCTCACCGAAAGCTGCAGCGAGGATGACTGGACATCGACCGGCAAACTTGCCGCTCCGGTGATTAGCGCCGCGGAAGACAACGGCAAATATTACTGGACAGTCAACGGCGAATGGCTGCGCTTGTTGCTACATCTGGTGTTACCGGTGTTCTACTGGCCACTGCCTGGGGGCTCCCCGGTTACGCGAACGACAACTTTGTGGGCGGTGTGGGCTCGCTCGCTTACGTGTGGTCTGCTACGGGGAGCGGCAGTACCAACGCGTATGAGTTGGGCTACTACGACGACTACGTGTACGTGAGCGCGTGGCGCGTGGACAACAAGTTCTACGGGCAGCCCGTCAGGTGTGTGCGTTAGCCGTACATTTAAATAATGGACAACAATAGCCCTGTGAAAAACAATAAACGTCAATAAACGCCGCCCGCGTAAGCGGGCGGCGTTTGTTTTGGTAGGCGCAGCCAACCTCATTTTCCACCTCATTTTAATAACAAAACAACCTCAGTAGCCGTGGGCAATCTCCATAAAACACCACCTCATTACCTCATTCGTAGAAAATAAAAATGAGGTAAGGAGGTTAGTTGTGTTGCGTGGCAATCCGGGCTACTGAGGTTGTTTTGTTATTAAAATTAGGTTATAAATGAGGTTATATCCGCGTAGGGAGGCACAGCCGTGCGTCCCCTAATAACAAGGACACACGGCGTGTGTCCCTACGGGTGTGATAAATTATCCGGTGGCGTCAGCAACTCTTAACTTTTAGTTCTTAGTTATTAACTAAATTTTGCGTATATTTGCATTACGATTACAAGATGCTTGCATATAATGAAAACAACGAATGAATATATCCACCTGTTGCGCGACTATAAGCGCCAACATGCCGCCAAATACGGCATAGTGCGCATGGGTATTTTCGGCTCGGTAGCCCGCGGTGAACAAACCGACGATTCCGACGTGGATGTAATATAGAGGCGCCCCACATGAGCCTGTTTGGTTTGGCAGGTCTTTACATTGCATTGGAAGAATACCTGAAGTCGCCGGTAGATATTACTTGCAAGCACGATAACATGAACCCGTATTTCAAGCAACGGATAGAACAAGAATTACGGGGCAGCCTCTACGGGTGGGAGAGAATATATAAATCATTTTTCTATTCTGATGCAGTGAATACCCGGCATTTCCGTTTCCGCTACCGACAAAACGTTGAAGCCCTGCTCCGCCGCGCTTCTCGGAATGTTCTCCAGCGGCTCGCCTGCCGCCACCTTTACGTTCAGGATGTCTCCTTTTTGAAGCTTGTTCAGCTCGATTTTTGTTTTCACAAAGGTCATCGGGCAGTGCTCCTTTGTGATGTCCAAGTTGTAAGTTGCCATAGCTAAATAAACAAGGTTTGCCCGCCCTCCGACAGCCTCAGGAAGGAGGTTACGCCCAGCACATCCTTTACTTCGGGGATGAAGTCGGTTTTTTGCAGCCCCAAAACGTGCATGGCCATTTCGCAGGCGTAGAAATTAATTTTGAGCTGTCTGGCGGCATCTACCAGCTCCTCCAAGGTCGCCACGCTGTTTTTTCGCATCAGGTAGCGGAAGATTTTGGGGCTTACGCCCAAAAAGTTGAGGCGGCTCACCGGCGACGCCTTCAACCCGCCCATCATAACGCCAAACACCTTCGGCAAAAATCCTTTGCCCACAGGGGAGCGCCCCTGCTTGATTTTGATGGCGTCTAATCCCCAGAACGTGAAGAAAAGGTTCACCTCGTACCCCACGGCTGCCGCTCCCGTAGCCAGCGTGAAGACGGCCGTGAGCTTGTCGAAATCACCGCTGAAGGCGATGATGGATAATTTTTTTTCGTTTACCATTTTTTATATAGCTCTAAATAAATAATTATACATTAATTTTACACAACAAATTAATAATCAGAACATTGTAATTATTAATTGTTAATTATTAATTGTTTTGCGGTCTGATATATCGCAAACCGCTTGTTCATAATCAATTAATTTTGTTATTGTGGGATTTTTCCCGCAAATCGGGCACTTATCGGAGCGTTTTGTTGTAATAGTCCGGAAGTTCATGGTTTTTGCGTTGAACGAAAGCAGCTTGCCAATTAGCAGCTCGCCCGTTCCCGTCAGGTACTTCAGCGCTTCCGCCGCCTGAATTGTTCCCAGCATACCGGCAATAGCCCCCAGCACGCCGGCCTGCGAGCAGGTCGGAACGGCGTTGGGCGGGGGAGGAGAGTGGAACAGGCAGCGGTAGCAGGGCGCCCCCGGAAGGTACGTCAGCGTTTGGCCTTCAAAGCGCAGGATGCCACCGTACGAAAACGGCTTTCCGGTAATAACGCAGGCATCGTTAATCAGGAACTTCGCGGGGAAGTTGTCGGTGCCGTCCACCACAAAATCGTAATCCTTGATAATCTCCTGCACGTTTGCTGCCGTGAGGAGCGCTTGGTGGGTAATCACCCGAACGTCGGGGTTTAGCCGGTTAATTTTTTCTTTGGCGGAGACGACCTTGGCTTTCCCCACATCCTCCGTGAAGTGTATAATCTGCCGCTGGAGGTTGCTCAAATCCACCACGTCGCCGTCAACAATGCCAACGGTACCCACGCCGGCGGCCGCCAGGTAGAGGGCAACGGGAGAGCCTAAGCCTCCGGCGCCCACAACCAGCACCTTCCCGCTGCTGATTTTTTCCTGGCCTTCCACCCCCACATCCTGAAGCAGAATGTGCCGGCTGTACCGGCTTATCTGATTCTCCGTGAAATTCATTACAAGCCTCCTATTTCCATAAAGTACAGAAAATCAATCTTGTAGCAATCCTTTAGCGTGGTGGCATCGCAGTCCTCCCTGTTTACAAATTCCTCGTTGAGCTGCACCGAAACCATGTCGGGCTGCGCGACGAGGCGGCTCCGGAGGACACGCCGACCAAAAGCCCCTCCTCGCGGGCGGCGGCGCTCAACGCTCATCGTGCCGGGCATGGTCGGCTGTGCAATTTTTGTCATGGTCGCAACAATTATTTCCACAAAAGTAGGGTTAATTGTTAGATAAAAAAATACCACGTTAATGGTATTTTTTTCCCCGACCTCGCTGACCTTTTAAACTCCGTGCGGTTGCCCTGTCATAGCACCTCAAAAAAAATTTTTTTAACAGCGTGAAGGGTGCATTTCAAATTGTCGCACATAGGCGCTACGTGCCTGCGTACGACAAGAAATTCAACGAAGTTAATCTCCCGCCACCTGCGGCGTAGCGCCACGGTGCGACAATTTGAATTACACCCCCGCGTGAAGTATAATTTGCCATTTTGAAATTTGTCTATTATCTTTACCGCCAAAAAAAATGTGTATACGCGAAGGCGTATAGCTTTGTCATAACATCTACTTTGTCATAACATCTAAAATACTTGATCATGCTCAACAAAATATCTGCGCTGCTATCTGAGGTGGAAGAATTTACGGCCGACAGCGCGCAAAAGGTAGAGGAATTCAGGGTAAAACTTTTCGGAAAAAAAGGCGAGCTAACGCTGCTTTTTGAAGAATTCAAGCAAGCTCCGGGCGAGGCAAAGCGCGAGCTGGGGCAAAAAATAAACGAGCTGAAAAGCAAGGCGCAATCCCGCATCAACGAAATGAAGCAGGCGCTCGAAAGCAGCAGCACCCCCACCTCCACGCTCGACGCCTCGCGCCCCGGCACAGCCGACAGCGCCGGTACGCGCCACCCAATAGCCACCGTGCGCAACGAAATTCTTGCCGTATTCCGGCAGCTGGGCTTCTCGGTAGCAGAAGGCCCCGAGGTTGAGGACGACTGGCATGTATTCGGCGCGCTCAACTTCCCGCCGGAGCACCCCGCCCGCGACATGCAGGACACGTTTTTTATAGAAAAGCGGGAGGACAGCGAAAACCCAACTTTGCTCCGTACGCATACCAGCAGCATACAGGTGCGCGTCATGGAAAAAACGCAGCCGCCCATCCGCATTGTGTGCCCGGGGCGCGTATTCCGCAACGAGGCTATTTCGGCGCGGGCGCACTGCATGTTTCATCAGATCGAAGGGCTGTACGTTGACCAAAACGTTTCCTTTGCCGACCTCAAGCAAACGCTGCTGTACTTTGCCCGGGAGCTGTTCGGCGCCAGCGTCGAAATCCGGCTGCGCCCCTCGTTTTTTCCCTTCACCGAGCCTTCGGCGGAGATGGATGTATCGTGCAGCATTTGCGGCGGCAAGGGGTGCAACATCTGCAAGGGCGCTGGCTGGCTCGAGGTAGGCGGGTGCGGCATGGTTGACCAAAACGTGCTGGATGCTTGCAAAATAGATAGCAAAAAGTATAGCGGATTTGCTTTCGGAATGGGCGTAGAGCGTATTGCCATGCTCAAGTATCAGGTGCGCGATTTGCGGCTATACTTCGAAAACGACGTGCGATTTCTGAGGCAGTTTACGGCGGCTGTGTAAAGCCCAAACCTCTAACAATTTTTTTAAGATGATAGAAATAAATGTCCTAGAGCAGGTAGAATCTTTCTACTCTTCGGCGTGGGATAAGCTTATTCTTTGCGGGCTGATTGTATTCGTGCTGCTGGGCGTAGCGCTGCCGGTTATTTTTTATATTTTCAATGTTCAGCTGTTCAAGGCAAAGCAAAGCGAAAAATTTCACCAGCTCAAGCTCGAAACCCTTGCCGAAATTCGCAACGAAAACCGCGAAGAGCTGGCGCAGGTAAAGCAGGATTTCTACAATAAGTCAAAAGCGCTCAAAAGTATGGCGCTGCACTTGGAGGGTAATGCGCTAATCAAGGACAAAAAAATTGAGCAGGCTTCGCTCAACTACCTTGACGCCATAAGGGGATACCTGCACGGAAAAGATTACGTGAACTTTCGGCTACTTATTAATACGGTGATTGATAAATGTTTACCTAAATTAGACAGGCTACAGCTGGCCAACATTTTCAAGCGTATGGATACAGCAGAAGAGCAGTATTTTCTGGAGCTGAAAAAAATTGACCGTACGGAGTACGCCAGACAGGAAATTGCCGAGCTGCGCATACAAATGGAAAATGTAAAGCCGGTAGCAGTAAAAAAATAGCCGAAATTTAATAGCCGAAATTTTTTATAGGAGAAAATACTTTGCAGTTCAAAACAATAACGCTCAACGACCTGCCGAAAATAAAAAGCATAGTAGAGAAAACAACATTCCAATCGTGTCAGCTGTCAGCCGGAAGCTTATACTGCCTGTCGGGGAAGTATAGCACAGAGGTTAGCTTCAGCGACGGATTTCTTTTCGTAAAGCAGCGCCGCAAGGGGTTTGGCGTATGCTATTTTATGCCCGTCGGCGTTGGCAATTTACCGGCTGCGGTTGAGCAGCTGCAGCGCTACCATGCAGAAGCTCATGGCGGCGATTTCACTTTTTGGGGCATTGCCGACGATATGGTGAGCGACTTTCGGAGCGCCTCCAACGCCTTTGCCGGCGTTGAGCTGACGCCGGACAGAGATTGGGCGGAGTACATTCACGAGTCAAAAAATCTGCTGACCTTATCCGGCAAGCGCCTCCAGCCAAAGCGCAACGCTGCCAACCAATTCCTGCGCAACTACAGCAGCTACGAATACGAGCCGATTTCCGCCTCGAATGTAGGAGAAGTATGGACGTTCCAGCAGCAGCAGCTGGAAGCCGAAAAAACAACCGAAAAGAACCCAAATCTGCTGGATTTGCTGGAGGAAGAGAACCGCTCGATTGAACTTGCAATAGCTGAGTGGGAAAAAATAGGGTTAATCGGCGGCATTATTCGCATAGACAAAAAAATCAAAGCCTTTACTTTTGGCTGCCCTATCAGCGCAAGCACGTTCGACGTTATGTTCGAATCGGCCGAGCACAGCTACAACGGCATTTTTCAGGTGCTTGAGCAGGAGTTCATCAGGCGGGAGCTGACAAATTTTGTTTACGTCAACCGCGAGGAAGATTTGGGCATTCCGGGGCTGCGCTTCGCCAAGCAAAATTTGCGACCGGATATTTTGCTGATGAAGTACGCGGCAAAAATCAGCGCCGCGTAGCTCCAAAATCAGCCTCCCCTCGTTAAATTTTTCGCTAAATGACCAAATTTCAGCGCACCTGATTTAAAAAATCTGCCGAAAATGCTTACCTTTGGAAAAGCAAAATATTCAACCCTCAAAATCGTTGAGCCATGCTAATCGCAAACCCCTTATACGACGTTGTCTTCAAGTACATGATGGAGGATAACAAGGTCGCCAAAAAATTCATCTCCGCCGTCATCGGAGAAAA